>CAZBET010000044.1:6546-9055 GCA_964490995.1 uncultured Dehalococcoidia bacterium | reverse complement strand
CTAGTCGAGCGGAGCTGGCATGAGTAGGCCAAGGGTATACAAGACGGAAGGCATCGTTCTCAAGCGAACGGATTTCGGCGAAGCAGACTGCATCATCACTGTCTACACGCCAGACCTCGGCAAGATCAGGGCTGTGGCCAAGGGCGCGAGAAAGCCAAAGAGCAAGCTGGGCGGACATCTCGACCTTCTTACTCAAAGCTCTCTGTTGCTGGCGCAGGGACAGAGCCTCGATATCATCACCCAGAGCCAGACGATCGAGAGCTTCCTTCCCCTCAAGCGCGACCTCAAAGCTGTCAGTTGCGCACTGTACCTGGCAGAGTTGGTTGAGCAATTCACTGCGGAGCAGGCGGAGAACTACCCCGTCTACAGTCTCCTTCAGGCGAACCTGCTCCATCTCTGCGAGGCAGGCAATCGCGACGTTCTCCTCAGGCAATTCGAGCTCCAGTTTCTGAGGCACCTCGGCTACCAGCCCGAGCTACACCGGTGTCTGGGCTGCAACTCGCCAATCGCTCCCAGAACGAACTTTTTCAGTTGCGGCAGCGGTGGGGTGACCTGCCCCGACTGCGCCGTGAACGACCCCGCAGCTCGCCCCATCTCGCTGGATGCCCTCAAGGTGATGTGGTTCCTTCTGAACAGCGACCACGTTTCTGCCAGCCGACTACGGATGAGCCGCGAGCTGTCCTGCGAGATAGAGCAGGTGACGAGGGGATACATCCGTTATCTTCTGGAGCGGGAAGTGAAGTCCCTGCGCTTCCTCGACCAGGTTCACGCAAGAGCCTGACCAAGCACGAAGCAGGCGTCACAAGGCGGGCTTAGTGCTGGCGCTCAACAACGTATTGCGCCAGATCAAACAGAGACCTGCGACTGGGGCCTTCGGGGAGCATATCCAGTGCGTGGCACGCCCTTGCCGCGAAATCCTCGGCGACGTGGTAGCACTCGGCGACAATCGTCGAACCGCGTATCATCTCGATGGCCAGCCCCAGTTTCTGCTCCTTCTGCCTGTTCTCGAATATGTCTCTTATCGGGTTGTCGTCCCGGCGCTGCTCCTTAAGCAGAATCGTCGGCAGCGTCAGGTTTCCCTGGGCCAGGTCGCTGGCTACCGGCTTGCCCAGTTCCTCCTCGTCCGCCGTGAAGTCGAGTATGTCATCGACGATCTGGAAGGCCATCCCCAGGTTGTGCCCATAGCTTCTCACCGCCTGTATGCCGTCCTCCGGCGCCTCGGACACTATGCCGCCCGACTCCGTGGCCATGGAAAACAGCGAGGCGGTCTTGTTGGCTATACGCCTGAAGTAGCTTTCGCTGGTCTGATTGACGTCGAACCTGCTGAAGCTCTCCTCCAGTTCACCAGTACACAGGGCCATCAACGTCTGGGCAAACAGCCTGTCCGCTCTGACACTGTTGGCCTGAGACACGAGCTCCGCGGACTTGGAGAACAGGTAGTCACCAGCCAGCGTGGCAACACCCCAGCCCCAAACGCTCGCAGCAGTGGCTTTGCCCCGTCGCCTTGGCGAGCGGTCAATGGTATCGTCATGAACCAGCGTGGCCGTGTGGAGCAGCTCAACGCCGGTGGCAACAGGGACGAGCACATCGATGTTGCATCTGTCGTGGAGTTTCCCCGCAAGCAGCGTGAGTGCCGGACGGACACGCTTGCCACCGCTGTTCACAATGTAGCCCAGCAGCTCCGCAAGCCAGGGATAGTCCACGCGGGCCACAGCCTCGATCCCCTCCTCAACCAGGAGGATCTCCTTCTGCACCGGTGCAAACAGCGAATCCCTTAAACGGCCCATGCTACCGCCCGTGCCCCACGCCGCTAGGCGACCAGAGCGCTCCGTTCCAGACGACTGTTCTCCTCCTCGACAACACTTTCATCGAGCTTGGCGAACAAATGCTCAGGCGCCGCCAGCCTTTGGCCAACTGGCGCCGGCGAGAAAACCCATCCTCCGTCTTCGACAGAGCCTTCAAACCCCAGCAGACGATGAAGTTTCTGCGAACTGAAGGGTAGGAAGGGATAGAGCATCGTCTTGAGGCAACTGATAACAGCCAGCGCTGTGGAGATAGCGCTGGCTGCGGAATTCTTGTCAGCCTTGAGTGTCTTCCACGGAGCCTTTGAGTCCAGATACCGGTTTGCCTCCTGAGCCAGCGACATCGCTTCTCTCATAGCCTCCCGGAAGTGGCAGCCGTCCAATAGACCACCCACGGTATCCAGGGTGGCCTGAGCCCTGTCCAGCAGGGCCTTCGAAGCCTCATCCATAGCGCCAGTGGGTGGCACACGGGCATCGAAATTGCGGTATGCCAGCGTGAGCACGCGGTGCACCAGGTTACCGTAGGTGGCTACCAGCTCATCGTTGTTGCGACGCACAAACTCCCGCCAGGAAAAGTCGGAATCGCTGGTCTCGGGCATGTTGATTGAAAGCAGATACCGCAGCGGATCGGGAGGAAAGCGTTCAAGGTAGTCAGGCAGCCACACGGCCCAGTTGCGGCTGGTCGATAGCTTCCTGCCTCCCAGGGA
>CAZBET010000044.1:0-6446 GCA_964490995.1 uncultured Dehalococcoidia bacterium | reverse complement strand
GTCAGGTAGCCCATCGTGAAGTTGATGACATTCTGCCGCCAGTGAGTCTGCTTCTGCACCCACGCCTTGAGCTCCTCCGAGAAGGCGGAGAGGCGCAGAAAGAAGTGCTCCGAATCCCGTATCTCGGGCGACGACCCGCATATGCCACACCGGAGACCGATCAGGTCCACCGGGTTCAGCGGTTTGCCGCACTCATCGCACTGGTCCCCTCTTGCCCTGGGGGAGCCGCAATTGGGACACGTGCCCTCCACATAGCGGTCAGGCAGGAAGCGGAGGCACTTAGGGCAGTAGGGCAGAGGCATCTTGTCCCTGTATATGTATCCCTTTTCGAGCAGCCTTAGAAACATGTCGTGCACAACCCGGGCGTGATTCGGGGTCCCGGTGGTGGTGAAGAGGTCGAAGGAGATGCCGAGCTTCGTCCAGCAGTCGACGAACCCACGATGGTAGTGTGCCACCACTGCCTCAGGGGATTTCCCCTCCTTCGCCGCACGGATCGTCACCGGGGTGCCATGCTGGTCCGACCCCGACACCATAAGCACCTCGTCACCCCTGGTCCGATGATAGCGGGCGAGGATGTCAGCAGGCAGATAGGCCCCGGCAATGTGCCCCAGGTGCAGCGGCCCATTGGCATAGGGCCAGGCAACCCCGATTAGGATGCGTTCCGACATGGGCATTCTGCTTGACTATTCTAACATAAGGAACGAGACGAAAACAGGACTACGCTGCGTCCAGCCAGGCCTTGTAGAGCAATCTCCTCGGCAGTCGTGTGGTGCTGGCAAGCCGTGCGGTGGCCTCTCTGGCCCCAATGCCTTCAGCGCGAAGCTTGCTGAGTTCTCGCCTCACCGAATTCGTCACGGCGCTCGTTGCGCCCTCCGCGGCTTGACCCTCAATCACAAGTGTGAACTCGCCCCTCGGACGAGAGAAGCGAGCTACGGCCTGGCTCACGCTGCCCCGGAACACCTCCTCATGAACCTTGGTCAACTCCCGGCACACAGCGAGCTTCCGGTCCCCAAGCAATGCCTCGATATCTCTCAACGAGGCCAGCAGCCTGTGCGGTGCCTCCAGAGCGATAAGAGTCCGCTTCTCACCCGCAATCGACCGCAGCAAGAGTCTTCTTTCGCGTTTCCCGCGCGGCAGAAAGCCGAGGTACGTAAATTGACTCGCCGGTAACCCAGAGACAGCGATGGCCGTGGGGAGAACCGAGGCCCCTGGGATTGCCACAATCTGTGCGCCGCATTCGATGGCCGCCTGCACCAGCTCAAACCCGGGGTCACTCACGCCGGGCATACCGGCGTCCGAGACCAGTGCGATGTCGTCCTGCTCAAGACGCCCAAGAAGGGAGGGCAACTTGGACTTCTTGTTGTGCTCATGGTAGCTGGTCAGCGGCGTCTTGATCCCGCAGGCATTGAGCAGGCGTCGTGTCCTGCGTGTGTCCTCAGCGGCAATGAGCCCGACCTCACCCAGTACGCGGATGGATCTACGCGATATGTCCTCAAGGTTGCCTATCGGTGTGGCCACCAGGTACAGAATCGGCATAGCAGAAGGATTATAGCCTACGGCATACTCACCGTCTATGTGCAAACCCCATTGGCTGCTCCCAGTGGCGGTTGATGGAGACAGCGGAAGCATCCCAACGCACAAGCCTATTCACATCAGGGCCACCAAGGTGACGAGATCCGCGTCCGGAGCCGTATTGAAGAGACGCGCCACGAGGATGTAGAATACGTCGTGAATGTCCCTCTGGGGGATGTCCATGTCGTCGATGGAAAGGTACCTCAAGTGCACCACGTTCATTGACTGCGACAGCACTTCTGTGAGGCAGGCAGGGGAGGCTACGACTCAGGGGTTGGATAGCGATGAAGAGAAGGCAGTAGCCCTGTATTACTTCGTTCGAGACCGAATCAGGCACAATCCCTACGCACCCTGCCAAACCCCTGAAGATTACAGGGCAAGCTCAACGCTGGCAAGAGGCTACGGGCTCTGCCAGCATAAGGCTGTTCTCCTCGCAGCCCTGGCCCGATCCGTGGGACTCCCTGCCCGCTTGGGATTCGTTGACGTGCGAGACCATCTGTTGTCGGAGAGATTCCGCAAGATGATAGGGGGGGATAACCTGCTCATTCAACACGGCTACGCAGAGTTGTATGTGCGCGGCAAGTGGGTTCATGCCAGTCCTGCGTATGACCTGGAGACCTGTCAGAAGGCGGGATTCGTGCCAGTCGAGTTCGACGGGGTCAAGGACGCAAAAGACTCGGACCACAGCCGGGATGGCAGACCGCATATTGAGCACGTAAGAGACCACGGTCATTTCGATGATTTCCCTCTGGACTACATACGGGAGTATCAACGGGAGTGGGTGGCTCGAATTGGCCGAGAGTGGAATGAGTTTACGGACAACGTAAGAAGGCACGAGGCCCCGTAAGGTTCCCCTGCGGCATACAGGCGCCGCCTGCGCTCTGGCAATTCCCCGTACCCAGACCGAGCCGTGGGACTCCGGTACGTTCCTTGACTTGGCACGCCCCGCTATTGTATCCTTTGCACAATATCGTTTTCAGGGCGGGCCAATGGAGCAGTCGCAGTACAAGAAGATGAGATATACGTACGGCTTCGAGGAGGTAGCCCTCGTGCCCGGCGACATCACGATCAACCCGGACCAGACCGACATCAGCCTGGTCGTAGGCCGGCTTACCTTCCCTATCCCCATCCTGGCCTCAGCGATGGACGGCGTAGTGGACGTCAAGTTTGCCATCGCCATGGGCAAGCTCGGGGGGCTTGCAGTCCTCAATCTCGAAGGCGTAGAGACTCGCTACACCGATCCTGAAAGGGTTTTAGACGAGATCGCGAGCGCACCGCTTGAGACAGCGACCCAGGTCCTGCAGAGGATCTACTCAGAGCCGATCAAGGAGAAGCTGATAGGCGACCGCATAAGGGCGGTCAAGGACGCGGGAGCCGTATGTGCGGCGTCCTTGACGCCAGCCAACACCAAGAGGCTTTCGCCGATTGCCGTGGAGGCGGGGATAGACGTCCTCGTGGTGCAATCGACCGTGACCACCGCCCGCCACATGTCGAAGAGCTACCGCGGTCTCATCTTCTCGGAAATGGTCAAGCAACTGCCCGTGCCGGTTATCGTGGGCAACTGCGTGAGCTACAGCGCCTGCCGCAAGCTGATGGAGACCGGAGTTCACGGCGTGCTTGTGGGGGTGGGGCCGGGCGCAGCATGTACCACCAGGGAGGTGCTTGGTGTGGGTGTCCCACAGGCGACGGCGACAATGGACTGTGCTGCCGCCCGCGATGACTACTTCAGGGCAACCGGCAGGTACGTTCCTATCATTACCGATGGCGGTATCCGCAATGGGGGTGACCTCTGCAAAGCCTTCGCCTGTGGCGCCGACGCGGTGATGCTCGGCTCGATCTTGGCCCAAACCAAGGAGGCACCCGGAAGGGGCCACCACTGGGGCATGGCGACGCCGCACGAAGCCCTGCCTCGCGGCACCCGCATCAAGGTCGGCGTCAAGGGCACGCTTCAGCAAACGCTTTTCGGCCCGACGTCAGTCACCGACGGCACACAGAATCTCGTTGGGGCTTTGCGCACCTCCATGGGTGTCTGCGGCGCGCGCAACATCAAAGAGATGCACCAGACCGAAGTGGTGATCGCTCCCTCGATACGCAACGAAGGCAAGATGTACCAGTTCCAGCAGGGGCTTGCGAGATAGACGCATCAACTGCATAGCGCCCGCTGCCCGCAGACGTAGCGCGTTTGGCTTGACTTGCTGCTTGCGCCCTGCTAGATTGTTACAGGCGTGAACGACCGTACACTGGGTCAGGGGATAGGTGGAGAGCCTGTCCCTTTGTTTTGCCCACAATTCTGCTAGAGGAGGACCATAATGTTGCCTGGGATCTTCTGGGTTGTCGCGATCGGCATCGGGATAGGGATAGTCTTCTCCCTGGGGCTGATCAGGTACATCCTGCGCAGCGACCAAGGCTCCGCCGCGATGCGGGACGTCAACGCAAGAATCACGGAAGGCGCTTGGGCATTCATCAGGCGACAGTACTCCACCATTGCCATAGTCGCCATCGTGGTGGCGGCTATTATTGGCGTGGTACTGGCGATGCTGAGCAGCGAGGCAGAGCTACAGATGCTGGGGGTGTCGGCTGTCGGCCTCGGGTGGAGAACTGGGGTCGGCTTCCTCGCGGGAGCTTTCTGTTCGTGTCTGTCGGGAGTAGTGGGGATGTGGATCGCCGTCAAGTCGAACGTTCGCTGCGCGGCCGCCTCCCACTCCGGCCTCGACCAGGCCATAAAGATCGCGCTACGGGGTGGGGCGGTATCAGGCTTCCTGATCGTTACGTTGAGCTTGCTCGGCGTAACGGCAATGTACTTCGCCTATGGCGGCGCCAACAATCCGGCGATTGCGCCGCACCTGATCGTCGCCTTCGGCTTTGGCGCGAGCATGGTCGCCCTCTTCGCTCAGCTCGGCGGCGGTATCTACACGAAGGCGGCAGACATGGGCGCTGACCTCGCCGGCAAGGTTGAGGCGGGAATCCCTGAGGACGATCCCCGCAACGCGGCGGTAATCGCCGACCTGGTCGGCGACAACGTGGGCGACTGCGCTGGCCGTGGTGCGGACCTCTTCGAGTCCACGGCAGCGGAGAACATCGGGGCGATGATTATCGGTGTGGCCCTCTACGTCGCTTCGATCAAGGCAGGGTTCTCGCCGACCATGGCTGTGGGCTGGGTGCTCTTCCCGCTCATCATTCGTGCCTTCGGCATCATCTCCAGCCTGATCGGGGTGATAGCCGTGCGCAGCCGTGGCAAAGAAGAGAACCCGATGAACACTCTGAACCGCGGCTACTACATAGCTCTGGGACTCTGCGTCATTGCGATGGTTGCCACCTCCGCGGTGATGTTCAGACCCATGGCTAGCGGGTGGCTGTGGCTAATGGGCGCCGGTCTCGTTGGCATAGTAACCAGTATCGTGGTCATCTACGTTACCCAGTACTACACGGAGTCCAGGTTCAACCCTACCAGGAAGATCGCTGAGGCCTGCCGCAGCGGCCCAGCCACCACGATCGTCACCGGCTTGTCGGTCGGCTTCGAGACAGTGATGCCGACGGCGCTCATCATCTGTGTTGCCCTCGGTGCCACGTACTGGTTCGGCACAATGGCGGGTTTGCAGCTTGAATGGTGGCTTGCTGGCGCTTACGGCACAGCCGTAGCAACAATGGGTATGCTGATGACCTGCCCCTTCATCCTGGCCGAGGATACCTTCGGGCCGATAACGGACAACGCCAACGGGATCAACGAGTTCACCGGCGCTGGTTCCGAAATCAGGCGCGTCACCGACCACCTGGATGCTACTGGCAACACCACCAAGGCCCTGACCAAAGGGTACGCCATGATCTCGGCTGGTCTGGCGGGCTTCCTCCTGTTCCAGGCCTATTTCGACAGAGTGGACCTCTTCGAGGGCAAGGTGGGAACCATCTTCGACGTAAACCTCGTCTTGCCCGAAGCTCTCATAGGTGCCGTGCTGGCCATCATGATGGTGTTCCTGTTCAGCTCATGGGGGCTGAGGTCAGTGGGCAACGCAGCGAGCAAGATCATCGATGAGGTGCGGCGCCAGATCAAGGCCGACCCTGGCATCATGCAGGGGACCTCCAGACCAGACTATGGGAGGGCGGTAGACATCACCACCAGCGCAGCTCTGAGAGGGATGGTCGCTCCGGCTCTGCTTCCGGTGCTGCTGCCCATAATCATAGGCGTCGTCTTCAAGTACCTTCCGGGATACGCTCCCGGCTTTAATGCTCCAGTGGCAGTAGGTGCCTTCCTGATTGTGGGGACTTTCTCCGCCATCTTGATGGCTTCGTTCATGAACAACGGCGGCGGCGCCTGGGACAACGCCAAGAAGTACATAGAGGATGGCCAGCTCAAGGATGAAGCTGGGAATGTTCTGGGCAAGCGTTCAGCGCCACACGCTGCGGGTGTGGTCGGAGATACGGTCGGTGATCCGCTCAAGGATACCGTGGGCCCTTCTCTGCACATTGTGGCCAAACTGATAGCCACCGTGACTCTGGTGATGTGTCCTTTGTGGATTACTGCGGCTGCCGTTTAGCTCCAGGCCCGCAGTATGGTCTGTCTCGATTCGCAGGAGCCCCGTCGAACGGTGAGTCAGAGTTGGACGGGGCTCTTCTGTGTGTTGCGGACTCCCGCAACAAGTCGCCTGCAGGCGAAGCCGGCTTTGACTGCTGCGAGGCGCGTGACCGACGCCATCCGGTCAGTGGAGGAAGGGGTTCCTTTTCCGTTCGAACCCGATTGTGGTCTGAGGGCCATGCCCGGGGTTGACCACAGTGTCGTCAGGCAGCACCATGAGCTTGCTCACGATGCTGTGAATGAGGGTCGCGTAGTCTCCGCCGTGAAGGTCGGTCCTCCCGATGCCGAGATTGAACAGCGTGTC
>CAZBET010000043.1:0-9506 GCA_964490995.1 uncultured Dehalococcoidia bacterium | reverse complement strand
TATATCTGGTTGATCTTGGCATCGCGCATCATCTTCTCCACCGGGTAGTCGCGCATGTAGCCCACCCCTCCGAGTACCTGCACCGCGTCGGTGGTCACCTTCATCGCCATATCCGTGGCGAAGACCTTGGCCATGGCGCCTTCCTCGGTGAAGTTCCTGGCGCCGCTGTCGATGGTCTTGGCTGTGGCATAGACGAGCGCTCTGGCCGCCTCGAGCTGCGTGGCCATGTCGGCCAGCATGTGCTGGACGGCCTGAATGGCTGAGATCGGGTGGCCGAACTGCTGCCGCTGGCGAGCGTAGGCGACTGCCGCCTCCAGCGCCCCTTGGGCCAGACCTACCGCCAGCGCCCCGACCCCGGGGCGCGAGGCATCCACCGTTTTCATCGTTATGATGAACCCCTGCCCCTGTCGGCCCAGCAGGTTCTCCTTGGGCACACGGCAATTGTGGAACACAAGCTCCCGGGTGGCGGAGGCGCGGACGCCCATCTTCTTCTCTTTCTTGCCGAAGGTGAAACCTGGCATGCCCTTCTCGACTAGAAAAACGCTCGCTCCCCGGCTGCCCTTCGCAGGGTCGGTCAGAGCGACGACCGTGTATATCTCAGCCTCGCCGCCGTTGGTGATGAATTGCTTGGTTCCGTTGAGCACGTATTCATCGCCGTCGCGGGCGGCACTTGTCCTTATGGCGCTGGCGTCACTGCCTGCTCCGGACTCTGTGACGCCGAAGGCAGTCAGCTTCGCTCCGCTGGCTATCGCCGGAAGGTACATCTGTTTCTGAAGTTCGTTCCCATAAACCAGTATGGGTATCGTGCCCAGGGCGTCGGCGGCGTACGTCAGTGCCACGCCGGCACAGGCGCGGCTCAACTCCTCAACCGCGATGCACAGGGCGAAACAACCCTCGCCCAGGCCTTCGTACTGCTGGGGTATGAAGATCCGGAAGAGGTCGGCATTGGCCATGTCCTTGACTATCGCCCATGGGAACTCCTCCTTCTCGTCAAGTTCGGCACGGACGGGCAGTATCCTCTCTTCGGCTACCCTTCGGGCAAGGCTCTTGATGAGCTGCTGCTGTTCAGTCAGGAAGTACTCCACGTCAGTTCTCCTCAGATTCCAGGATAGAGTAATTGTAGCGGAATCTGTGAAGTTGGCAACCTTACGCGGGGAAGTGATAGCGCATGGCTCATGGTTAATGGTTCGTGGGGGCACGCTGAAGGCCCCCTCTTCAGGTTGGGCGTGGCGCGGCGCGGCAAATCCGCTGCCAAGAGGGGATGTAGGAGCGCGTGGCTCCTAGCTGGCATTGAGTTGCTTCACAATCCTCTCCCCCTGGCCCACGATGCGCTCGATGATCTCCCTGGCGCTGGGTATGTCATCGATCAGTCCCGCGACGGGCCCGCAGGCGACGACTCCAGCGTTCACGTCACCTTCGAAAATGACCTTTTGCAGCGCCTCGCCGCCAATATAGGGCAGGAGGTCGAAGATGTTGCAGCCCTGCTTCTCCATTTCCAGCACCTTGATTGCGGCCTCGTTCCTGCGTACCCGGTAAGCCCTGCTCATAGAGCGTTCCACGTGGACGGTATCAGTTGCCTGAGTCTGAACCAGCCAGTCTTTGAACTTGTCACAGGCAGGGCACTCTTTGGATGCCATGAGCCGTGTGCCTATCTGGACGCCGCTCGCGCCCAGGGCCAGGGCTGCGACGAAGCCTCTTCCATCGCCAACGCCCCCGGCAGCTATTACGGGGATCTTCACCGCGTCCACAGTCATGGGGATCAGGATGGATAGTGGCAGGTCATCGAGGCCGGTGTGCCCGGCGGCGTCGTATCCCACCAGGGTAACCGCATCCACGCCCGTGCGCTCCGCTGATTTGGCGTGCCTCGCCGTGGCGCATTTGTGAAGCACGGTTATCCCTGCCTTCTTGAGCTTCTCGATGTACTGTTCAGGGCTGAGCGCAGCAGTCTCAACGAACTTGACCCCCTCCTCGATGACGACATCCATGTCCTGGTCGATCTTCCGAGGATCACGATGGATGAGTGCTATGTTGACCCCGAAGGGTTTCTTGGTGAGACTGCGGCACAGGCGGATTTCATTCTGGGCCTCCTCTCGAGAGAAGGTGACCGCCGAGATAAGGCCAAATCCGCCGGCGTTGGAGACCGCTGCCGCGAGCTTCCCCCCGCTCAGATAAGCCATGGCACCGCCGACTATGGGATACTCCACACCCAACAGCTCGGTCAGCCTGGTCTTGAACATCTGGCTCCTTTCTTTCTGAGACCCACATCGAGACTCAGAGCGCAACGTGGTCAGCTCTTCGTCTTGCGCGGTAGCGCCACAGTCGACTTGCCCAGTGCCACCCTGCGCCCGTTCTGGTTTTGCGCCCAACTCTCACAATCTACGAGGGCCTCTCCATCCTGCTCGTACTTCTTCACCGCCTTGCCATGAAAGGCAAGGTGATCCCCGGGGAACACATTGCCTCTGAGTTCAGTGTAATGCCTCTTGAGGAAGCCGCCGCCTCCAATCCAGTTCGTCATAAGCTGTGCCAGAAACGCCGCGTTGTGCGGGCCGTGTGCTATGACATTGGGTAGCCCCAGCATCTGGTTGGCAAACTGCTGGTCGAAATGATGCGGCCCGTAGTCGTTGACGGCCGCACCCCATTTGAGGATAGTCACGAGGCTGATTCCCTTGACCAGCGGTGGCAGTAGCGTGCCGACCTCGACGTCCTCGAAGTATACCTGCTTCCTGCTTCGAGGCCGGCGCGTCCCCTCCTCCGCTGGTGGCGGTCCGGGTTCTGCACTCCTTGACGGTGAAGACGAGCCCTCGATTGAGACCATTGCCTCGCTGGTGATTCCCACGAGCTCCTCCCTTTGATTGCGGTGTTCGTTGTCCATGCGGATGAACACCATCCTGCCAGCCTTCCCTTTCCTCTCGTAGATATCCCCGATCTTGGAGATGCTTGTTATGGTATCTCCCGGCCTCAGGGGGACAAAGAACCGGAACTCATAGAACGCTTGGAAGGTGCGCAGGAAAGGAGGCTGAAACGGCAGGGTAGAAGCCATGTGAGACAGGTCGGGGAGTCTCCGGAACGCACGATTCGCAGGGTCGAAAACATGAAGGAAAGCCGGGGGGGCAATGATGCCTCCCCAACGGGTCTTCTTGGCATATCTCTCATCGCGCCACAGCGGGTTGTCATCTGTAGTGGCCTCCATGAACCTGTCTATGGCCCATATCGACACCACGTCAGGCGGGAAATCCTGAAACAGCCTGGTGCCGAGGGATTTCCTCATCTCCTCGGTGATTGCCGGCTTCGTCGTCATCCCAGAAAGCCCCCTTTCTGATTGCCCCGTCGTCACGCTGAAGCACTGCAGGACCAAGTCAGCGAAGCCCACCTCGGCCATTTCCATTCTACGCTTTACGGGGTTCCTTCTTCCACTACTCTATCGCTTGGACTACGTTGAAAGTGCGACGTCTTTCAGATACAATCTGGCGTATGACTAATTCGAGGACGGCTCTAAGAACGCACTACTGTGGTGAGCTGCGCAAGGAACATATCGGGCAGGTCGTCACTATCGCCGGGTGGGTGAACCGGCGGCGTGACCACGGCGGCCTGATCTTCATCGACCTGCGGGACCGAGAAGGGGTGGTTCAGACGGTTTTCAACCCGGCTGTGTCGCCGGCAAATCACGCGATTGCTGCCGAGTTAAGAAGCGAGTATGTAGTGAGGGTGAAGGGCAGCGTGGGGCGTCGCCCCACCGGGACGGAGAACCCGAAGCTGTCCACCGGCGAGGTGGAGCTTATTGCAGAGGAAGTGGAGATTCTGAACTCGTCGAAGACGCCGCCGTTTTACATAAACGAGGAGGCGGAGGTCGACGAGGCAGTTCGTCTCAAGTATCGCTATCTCGATCTCAGGCACGAGCGGTTGCAGCGCAACCTGATCCTGCGGCACCGCGTCATCAAGTTCATGCGCGATTTCCTTGATGCCAGGGGCTTCATCGAGGTGGAGACCCCGATCCTCATCAAGAGCACGCCTGAGGGTGCGCGCGACTATCTGGTTCCCAGCCGAGTTCAGGCCGGCAAGTTCTACGCCCTGCCGCAATCGCCACAGCAACTGAAGCAACTCCTGATGGTGGCCGGGTTTGACAAGTACTTCCAGATAGCACGCTGTTTTCGTGATGAGGACCTCAGGGCTGACCGCCAGCCTGAGTTCACGCAGCTTGACCTTGAGATGAGCTTCATAGACGAGGAGGATGTCCTCAACCTTATGGAGGAGCTGTTCACCTCACTGGTTGAGACAGTGACGCCTCAATTCAGGATGATCAAGCCCTTCCCACGCCTCTCATGGGCCGAGGTGATGGATAAGTACGGCAGCGACAAGCCTGACCTAAGATTCGGGCTGGAGCTCGCCGGCCTGTCTGACATCTTCGCCAAGAGCGAGTTCGCCGTCTTTCGCACCGTCTTGGGCCAGGGTGGAAAGGCCAAGGGACTGGCGGCGCCCGGTTGCGCGGGCTACTCCCGCAGTCAGCTAGCGGAGCTGACCGACTTCGCCCGCAGTCGCGGTGCCAAAGGGCTTGTCACCATGGCGCTTGATGGAGAGCCCGGTGACGCCTTGACTGGCCTGACCTCCGATAGAGTCCGCTCTGCCGTTGCCAAATACCTGACGATGGAGCAGATACTGGAAATCGCCCGGCGGCTTGGGGCCAGGAGGGGAGACCTCCTGCTGGTCGTGGCGGACACGCCGAAGGTGGTTGACGGCGTCATGAGCAGCCTGCGTCTGGAGATGGGCAGACGCCTGAGGCTGATTGACCCTAATCTGCTGGCCTTTGCCTTCGTGGTGGATTTCCCCCTGTTCGAACGCAGCGAGGAGGGCCGCTGGGAGCCAATGCATCACCCCTTCACGTCTCCTATGCCTGAGGACGTCCCGCTGCTCGATACCGATCCCGGAAGAGTGCGGGCTAGGCATTACGATTTCGTCTGCAACGGGTCAGAGGTCTCCAGCGGCTCTATCAGAATCCACAGGCGTGACCTTCAAGAGAAGGTTTTCGGGATACTCGGCTACGGCAAGGAGGAGACGCAGGAGAGATTCGGGCCTCTCCTGGAGGCTCTTGAGTCCGGCGCCCCGCCGCACGGTGGCATCGCACCCGGAGTCGATCGCCTCATCATGCTTCTTGCCCGGGAAGACAACATCAGGGAGGTGATCGCCTTCCCCAAGAATCAGAGCGCCACGGACGTCATGCTGGATTCCCCTTCCGCTGTCTCCGCCGAGCAACTCCGGGAACTGCATCTCAGCCTCGCCGAGGACTGACATACGGCCCGTCTGAGTCCGTAGTCCTTCACGACGGCTCCGCTTCATGCTATAATGAGTTGGGTATGAAGGTATCTGCAGATAGGATAGAGAGAAGCCAGGTAGTCCTCAGCATCGAAGTCGACCCTGAGGAGATGGAGAAGGCTATCCAAGAGGCGTACCGGCGTCTTGGGGCCAGGACGACCGTCCCAGGCTTTCGCAAAGGGAAAGCCCCTGAAGCAGTGCTGGAACGTTACTTCGGCAGGCAGGCCCTTGTCGAGGATGCGGCGGAACACCTGCTACGTGAAGTCTACGACAAGGCTGTTCGTGACCAGGGTGTAGAGCCCATTGCCGAGCCGAAGGTCGACGTTCTCAAGGTCGAGCCCTTGGCATTCAAGGCGACGGTTGCAGTACGCCCCACCATCGAGTTTGGGGACTACCACCAGATCAGGCTGGAGCCGGAGCAGGTCGCAGTGACTGATGAGGAAGTGAAGGAGGCTCTGGAAAGCATCCGCTACATGGAGGGCAGGTGGGAGCCTGTGGAGCGGCAGGCGAAGTTGGGCGACCTGCTGGCGATGGAGGTAGAAGGCTCGGTTCAAGGGAGGAACGTCGTCAGCCAGAAAGAGGGCTGGTATCATCTGTCGCTTGATGCCCCGGCGGGCATCCCCGGATTCGCCCAGCAGCTTGAGGGGGCGGAGAAGGGGAAGGAGAGAGCGTTCACTCTGACCCTGCCCGCGGATTATGAGGACCTCGCGGGACAGGAATGCAGCTTCAAGGTTACGGTCAACGAGGTCAAGGAGAGGAAGCTGCCTGAACTCAACGACGACCTCGCCAGGGGACTGGGCCAGGGGCTCGAGACACTGGACGCACTCAGGGAGAAGGTGGCCGCCAACCTGAAGGCCAGAAAGGAGCGGGATGCCAGGGACAGGCTTGGGGATAAGGCGCTCGATGCCCTGGTCGGCCTTGCACGGCTGGAGTTCCCCGATATCCTGGTAGAGAACGAGATCGGTCGTCTGATGGAGGAGAGGCAGGGGGGCTCCGGGGGCGGTAACAGCCTTGAGGACTACCTCAAGAGCGTCAAGAAGACAGAGGAGCAGATGAGAAGCGAGTTGCGACCAACAGCGGAGGAGGCAGTTGTCCGCTCACTCGTCTTGCAGAAGTTTGCCGAACTGGAGAACATTGAGGTCGGTGATGCTCAGGTCGATGCGGAGGTTGAGGAGATGACTCAACGCGCCACCGATGACAAGGTGCGCGAGCTCGTGCGTTCTTCGTCCACGCGGCAGTCGCTCGGCCGAGGCCTGTTCGTGAAGAAGGCCCTTGAGCGGCTGGTGGAGATAGCGACAGCCGGTGCAGTGCCTGCGAAGCCAGAAGAGGAACCCGTGGCATCGCCGACTCAGGGAGAGGGGGACAAAGATGGAAGTGCAGCCCAGTAACGTGATCCCGTTCGTAGTCGAAAGCAGTGCTCGCGGGGAGCGCACCTTTGACATTTATTCCCTGCTGCTCAAGGAGCGCATTGTCTTCCTGGGCTATCCGATCGACGATCACGTAGCCAACTTGATCATCGCTCAACTCCTCTATCTGGAGCGCGAGGACCCGGACAAGGACATCAGCCTCTACATCCACTGCCCGGGCGGCATCATCAACTCAGGCTTGGCCATCTACGACACCATGCAGCTTATCCGTTGCGATGTTTCCACCATCGGCGTCGGGCTCGCGGCCAGCATGGGGACGGTCCTCCTCACCGCAGGCACCAAAGGCAAACGCTACGCCCTGCCCAATGCGACCATTCACATGCACCAGGCGATGGGGGGCGCTCAAGGACAGGCGGCTGATATCGCCATCGCTGCCAAGGAGATTCTGAGGATGCAGGACCTTATCCGCAGTATCCTGGTCAAGCACACAGGCCAGCCTCTGGAAAAGATCGCCCACGATACCGACCGCGACTTCTACATGAGCGCTGAGGCGGCGAAGGAGTACGGGGTGGTGGACGAGATACTGAGGGGGCCCGAGAAGACGAAGTAGGCCGGAGCCCGGCCTGCTCCCTGCAGACTCAACCGGGTGAGCCCTTCCGCAGTATCTCGTCAATCTCCTGGGTCAGCGAGTATCCCTGGATAGGCTTTCCCCGGCTGTCGACTATCCTCTGGTTCTGCACGCGTACCCTGCCCTCGGCGAAGGCTTCGACCGTTGACACAATGAGCGGCTGTTCCCTCTTCACGCCCTCACTTCGTATCAGCTTGAAGAGGGCGTTCTCTTCGCCCTGCTGGGCCTTGACTTCCTCTACCATTAGCCCCCTTATCTCCTTCCAATGCCTGTCGAAAGGTTCGCCCCGTACGGGGAAGGTGCAGTAGGTCACCGGAGGCCCTTTGTCCAGTTCGGGCGTGACCAGATGCATCATGGCGCCGGTCTCGGACGCCTGCGTTTCGATGAGCTTCCAGATTACCTCGCGCCATGTGCCTGTCGGACCGCGCGGGGCAGCGGGGTGCAGGTTGAGCATGGTGTGGCGCTGGCACATCTCTGGACCGACGATGAGCATATAGCCGGCAAGCACGCACAGGTCGGGTGAGTACCCCTTCAGGCGGTTCATGACCTCTCTATCGTATTCCAGTCGCCACTCGGGTGAGAGGTATTCGCCGCCGCTGGCCTTGAACCGCCGGGATGAGAGGCAGACCAGCGGAAGGCGATAGGACTTGACCAGCTCGATATACAGGTCGCTACCCTTGGCCTCACTGGGCTCCCTGCTACAGAAGACAAAGGCGATCTGCGCCCTCACTCGGCCCTTTCGGATGCTTTCATGCATCGTTGTCAGCAAGGCGCGTGACCCCTCGCCGCGTCCCGTCGAGAACCAGCCTATCTGATACACGGCGGCTGCCTCCTCTCCAGCTTCTTGAGCAACCGGTTCCTGATGCTGTAGAAGTGGGTCAGGGGGCTCGTCCTCCGCGTGAACGCCTGTCCCCGGCCGAGGGCGAGCAGGAAGCCCTCTGCGTCATTGAACTCCGGAAGCTCGACGTATGCCCTGCCGATCTCTCGTATGACGTGCGCATCGCTGCCGACTGTTCCTGGCAGGGCGTGGCTGCGGGCGAAGTCCAGGGCGCGCGCCGAGTCCTGCAACATGAGGGTGCGTGCATTGAAGACCTCGATGAGGTCGACGTCGCGCGCTATCCGCTCCAGCGCACCGCGCCGCAGCCGGGAATGAGGCCGGAAGCGGTCGAACGGGTGCGGGATGCAGACGAGACCGCCCTGAGCTTTGATCCGCGCCACCGTCTCCTCAGGGGTGAGCCGATCCGGGACCTCTTCGGTCAGAAAGAGGCCGATAATCTCCCCGGAGGTGGATAGTACTTCCTCACCGACTATCACCTTGAACGGCGCAGTTCGCTTCAGTTGGAGGGCCCCCGCGATGCGGTTGTGGTCGGTGATCGCCACGCAGTCTATTCCCAGTTGAAGGCAGCGTTCAACAATCGCATCGGGGGAGGATATCGAGTCCGGAGAGTGGCAGGTGTGTACGTGGAGGTCAGCTCTCAGCAACTCAGATCCCTCAGCGACTTACGCCCTTTCCACGTAATGCCCGTCGCGGGTGTCGACGCGCACCACATCGCCAACGTTGATGAAAAATGGCACATGAACAGTGATGCCTGTCTCGAGAACGGCAGGCTTCGTGCCTGACGAAGCGGTATCCCCCTTGAAGCTGGGGCCCGTCTCGATGACCCTGAGGTCCGCTGTGATTGGCATCTCGACCCCGACGGGTACATCGCCGTGCAGCGTGATAGTGACCGTCATACCCTCTTTGAGGTACTTGAGCCCGTCGCCGAGTTGCTGCGAAGCCAGGGGCATCTGGTCGAAGCCTACGGTATCCATGAAGTACAGCAGATCGCCATCTCGATAGAGGTACTGTGCAGGCCTCAGGTCGAGGTCCACGCGCTGGAATTTCTCGCCTGCCTGAAAGGTGCGCTCGATGGTATGGCCGGCGCGGACGTCCCGGAGCCTGAGCCTGACCTGGGCGCTGCCGCGCCCCATCTTGATATGCTGGAAGTCGAGGACGGTGTAGAGCAGTCCGTCCAACTCGACGGCCGTGCCCTTCTTCAAGTCCGTGACGGCGATCATCATTCTACGGACTCCACACCTTTCTTGCTCTGGTCAGCGGCCTCACCCTGCCTTTCTCGACAAGGACGGTGTCCTCTATCCTCACCCCGCCCCAGCCGCTAATGTAGATGCCGGGCTCGATGGTGAACACCATGCCGTTGGTGAGA
>CAZBET010000042.1:8028-9682 GCA_964490995.1 uncultured Dehalococcoidia bacterium | reverse complement strand
GCGCTGCGTTGACATCGCAGAGGTCACTGGTTCAAGTCCAGTATCGCCCACCATTGTCCTAAAAGCGCACATAGCACACCGCCAGAATCCTGCCAAACTCTCCTCCAATGTCCCGCTTGTGCCTTCCGGACGTCCCCGGCAAGAGCGATGCCACGGGCCGCCATTCCTCCGATACCCCCACCTGCGAAATGCTCAGGCCGCACCAACAAAGCCTTGTCTTCAGCCTTTCCCTTCCCTCTTCAGGAGAAGCCACAACGATGCCGAAGAGGGGATCCCCCCTCTCAGACGCCAAGCAGTCTCAAACGCATTGCCATCACCCTGCCGGATCGACAGTGGCAGAGTAATCATTACTTGACAAAATGGGTAGTATGCTATACAATAGGGCGTGATAACTTGTCAGGAGGAGACGCTATGACAGCCAGAGCCTACAGGTTCTCCACCCTTACCATAGTTGCTGCACTGGCGGCCTTCATCAGTTGGTCACTAGCGCGTGGAATGCCGGTGTACTTCGCTCTCGGCGGCGTTGTCGCAGCCATGTTGCTCATCAGGCTATGCCGTCGTCTTACCAAGGAGATTATGGTCGATGAGCGAATACGACGGGTGAATGAGAAGGCATCAGCCGTCAGCTACCGCATCTTCACCGTCGCTGCTGCACTCCTTGCTCTCGTCCTCCTATCGATACGAGCGACTCTGCCGCCGACATTCAGTATCGTTGGGCAGACTCTAATCTATGCCGCCTGCGGACTAATGCTCATACATCTTGCTTTCTACGAGTACTATGGCCGCAAGCTGTAGCCCAAACCACTGAAAAGAAGCGACGCAAATGAGGAACAGACTCAAGGTCTACCGGGCCATGTATGACCTGACCCAGGAGGCACTCGCGAAGAAGCTTGGGGTTACCAGACAAACGATTGTCTCCATAGAGAACGAAAGATACGATCCTTCCCTATCGCTGGCGTTCAGAATAGCGAACCTTTTTGGAGTCAAGATAGAAGACGTGTTTGGCCACAGTGAAAGCACTCGGCCGCCGCCTGACAGCAAGCGACCTGACTGAGGAAGAGCGCGAGACTGCCGTGGGGAGCCACCCCTTCCAAGGGATGTGTCTCGCGCGGGAACCGGCTAATAGGCTCTGTGCCAGGTGGAGCGCCCGCCACTTGTCAGTGAATCCAGAGTCCGCGTTTCCCATTGCGCAATCGCACAACGCTCTTGCGGCCCCCTCTCCACAACGCACCTGTGGTTCCCTCGTGCCCGCCCCGACTCTGCGCAGTGTGCGACCGTCAGCTCCTTCTCCGAGGGCCGGAGCAGCTAAGATCAGCCACGAGACAACACAACAGGAGGCGAACCTAACTGGCTCGCCTCCCGTCTCACTGCTGCCAGCTTCCGGGACCGCCCCGGGACGCAACCAGCAAGTGCAATGATGACGACCAGAACAACGAGAAACAGGCCCGCTCTGCGCATTGTGCATCCCCGGATTCTCATATTCTCGTGCCGCCGTGGCACGTGGGTATCATACCACCCCTGTCCACAGGCCGGGAACCGAAGGCAGGTGCCGGCTTCGTTCACTGCCGGTTGAAATTGGGGACAAGCGCTAACCTCAATAGCTGGCGCCCATGAATCTCCTGGCGGTGGCAAGGACCTCGCCGGGTATCTCCTT
>CAZBET010000042.1:0-7928 GCA_964490995.1 uncultured Dehalococcoidia bacterium | reverse complement strand
ATGTCCATCGGGTTGACCATGGTCCGCGAGTTCTCAAAAGCATCCCACAAATAGTCTCCACTTTCGTCCACAGGCACGTTCTCCAGAGGGCAACGGGGAAAGATCTCGCCCAATACGGGCTGGGCCAGGGCGGTATCTGTTCTCATGTAGTACCACAATTCTGAATAGCGCCCTATGGCCAGCCTGGGCCTGTTTTGCTCGTCGTAGCTGAACATCACGTATATCCAGTCATCAGAATGGATGCGCGCGCCCGGCTCGTCCTTGAGCATGGCGCACAGCGTGGACTTGCCAGTGCCTGTGGGCGCGATCATCACCAGGCCCCTGCCCGCAATGTCAAGGCATGAGCCGTGAATGGAGTGAATACCCATAGGCTGGAGTATGTCCATGCCGATGCCCAGTGCGCGGCTCTTCTTCTCACCATAATAGGAGGAGTTGATGCTCAGGGCCGTCCTGGTTTCCGGGCAATACCAGAAGTGAGGGGGTTCGTCGGGGATATCGATGATCAAGTAGAACATCGCCTGCGGCTTGACCCTGGGAGGCGCCGGCGGCCAGTTGTAAGGCTCCATCCTCTGTACGTTGGGCGAGTTGGTTATGCCGCCGATGACAGCGCCGCCCGCCAGTATGTCGAGCCTCTTCTTCCTGGGGTCCTTCTCCAGGCAAGGCATGTGCTGCCTGAGCAGGGCCTCCATCTCATCTCTCGAGGTCTCGTAGTTGCTAGCGCCTCTGGAGGTCACTTTGGTCAAAACATCATTGGCGTGCTTGGGACTGCCTGTTATCTCCTGCATGCCTAACTCGTGTCTTTCCTGCAATCCCTGAGGAACATTGAAAATCGGATCGTAGTTGAGTCCCTTCTTCTCCATCGCTAACACTCACCACGTGTTGATGGTCAAATCTTAACACGGCTGCGTGCAGTCAACAATAGCGTGCTGCGGCGCACGAGCGGTTGCTCCTATTTCCGCTCTCTGCTATAATCTGTCAAGACGAAAGCACGCCGGCTTCGAGGCTGAAGACGAGGCGGAAGGCACTGGATACTGCGCGCTTCGATCTGGCATCGTGGGCCGATTATCGGCATCAGTGACAAGTGGTGTGAATCTCACGAGCTTCTCGTTCTGCACGGGCGGGAGGTTCAGTTTTCAGGTCAGGTTCGGGGGTTAGCCTTGAGCGCCAAAGAGACTGGCGACGCCAGCAGAACTGAACGGCTGCAGACCATTCGCCACTCGGCGTCTCACATCATGGCCGAGGCCGTGTCGATGCTGTTTCCCGAGGCCAGGTTCGGCATAGGCCCTCCGATCGCCGACGGCTTCTACTATGATTTCGAACTACCGCGCGCGCTCACCCCGGAAGACCTCAACGCCATCGAATCCAGGATGCGCGAGGTCGTAGCCTCGAATCACCCTTTCCTCCAGCAGGAGGTGAACAAGGAGACAGCCTGCAAGACGTTCGGCGCTCAGCCGTACAAGCTAGAGCTCATCGATGAGTTGCCCGACAAGACAGTGACAATCTACCGCCAGGGCTCTTTCGTCGACCTCTGCCGAGGCCCCCATGTGGCATCAACCGGGGAAGTCAAAGCCATCAAGCTGCTCAGCGTCGCCGGGGCTTACTGGAGGGGCGACGAGCGGCGTCCCATGCTGCAACGCGTCTACGGCACCGCCTTCGAAACCGAGGAGGAGCTGGAAAGCTACCTGAGGAAGCTCGAAGAGGCTGCCAAACGCGACCACAGGAAGCTGGGCAAGACGCTCGACCTCTTCAGCATCCACGAGGAGGCGGGAGCCGGTCTCATCTACTGGCACCCGAAAGGGTCACTGATCCGCAGGATAATTGAGGACTTCTGGAAGGACGAGCACTTCAAACGGGGCTACGAACTCCTGTACACGCCTCACCTGGCCAAGATCGACCTCTGGAAGAGCAGCGGACACCTGGAGTACTATCGGGACAGTATGTACCCGCCGATGGAAATAGAGGGGCAGGACTACCTGGTGAAGCCCATGAACTGCCCCGGCCACATCATGATCTACAAGACTCAGCTCCGCAGCTATCGCCAGTTGCCGCTGCGGTGGGCCGAACTGGGCACAGTCTACCGGTGGGAGAGGTCGGGCGTCTTGCACGGCCTGACGAGGGTTCGGGGCTTCACACAGGACGATGCGCACATCTTCTGCCGGCCCGACCAACTGGAGGACGAGGTGGTCGGGGTGGTCGAATTCGCCTGTTTCATGCTCAAGACCTTTGGCTTCAACGAGTATCAGGTCATGCTTTCGACACGTCCCGAGAAGTACGCAGGCACCCTCGACGTCTGGGAGCACGCGACTGAGACGCTGAAGAGAGCGCTGGAGCGGCTCCAGATAGACTACGCCATTGACCCGGGCGAAGGCGTGTTCTACGGCCCCAAAATCGACATATCCCTCAAGGATTCCCTGGGCCGCACTTGGCAAGGGCCTACGACACAGGTGGATTTCAACCTACCGGAGAGGTTCGACGTCAACTACATCGGCGACGACGGGCTGGAGCACAGGGTCGTCATGATACACCGCACGGTCCTGGGAAGCATGGAGCGGTTTCTGGGCTGCCTCATCGAGCACTACGCCGGCGCCTTTCCTGTGTGGCTGGCTCCGGTGCAGGCAGTGGTCATACCAATAGCGGACCAGCACCTCCACTACGCGCGTCGCGTGAGCCTCGATCTGAGAGCACACGCGATAAGGGCGGAGGTGGATGAACGCGGCGAGCGCATGAACCTGAAGATACGCGATGCGCAGCTTCAGAAGGTGCCCTACATGCTGGTGGTCGGCAATGAGGAGGGAACGAGTTCGACGGTGTCCGTGCGACTTCGCACCGGTGAGAACCTGAAGGGCAAAACCATCGCCGAGTTTGGAGCCATGGTGAAGAAGGCCGTAGCATCGAGGGAGTCCGTTTGATTTCTTCTAGCGGTTGTGTTATAAGGAGTTTTAGCCTTTTTGCGGGAGGGTGAGTATACCTAAGCACTTCACTGCGCGCGAACGTGTAACCAAACAATACCGGATAAACGGGTTCATCCGGGCCAAAGAGGTTCGGGTGATCGGGGATTCGGGCGAGCAATTGGGCGTGATGCCCGCCCTGGAAGCACTAAAGCTTGCCCGGGAGCGTGACACCGATTTGGTGGAAGTGGCGCCGAACGCCCAGCCTCCTGTTTGCCGCATGCTCGACTACGGCAAGTTCAAGTATGAGCAGGCCAAGAAGGAGCGCGAGGCACATAAGCGACAGACCACCATTTCGGTGAGGCAGGTCCGGCTCCGCCCGAAGACCAGCGAGCACGACCTTCAGTTCAAGACGGCCCAGGCGGCCAAACTCCTTGACAAGGGCAACAAGGTCAAACTTCTGGTGCTGTTCCGAGGCCGTGAGATTTCCCACCCCCAACTGGGAAAGGATGTGCTGGACAAAGTGGCTGGCGGCCTGGCTGCAAAGGCCAGCGTGGAGAGGCCGACCATGATGGAGGGGCGGTCGATGAGCATGATCCTTTCCCCAACTTCGGTAAAGAAGTCAAAACCCAAGACAGAGAAGGCCAAAGAGGTTGCAGATGCCCAAAATCAAAACCCACAAAGGGGCTAAGGCTCGCTTCCACATCACTGGAAGCGGCAAGATAATGCGAGTGAAGATCGGCAAGAGCCACTTGCGCTCCAGAAAACCCAAACGAGTTAAGGGGCTCTTCGACGAGACGATACCCCTTCACCCCACGGCCCGGAAACGAATAAGAAGGCTGCTGCCGGGGGTTTGACCAGTATGGCTCAGGCAGTACCCGGCAGATTCCAGGCTCAGACAGGAGGATTCCTTTGCCCCGAGTAAAAGGCGGGGTGAAAACCCGCCGCCGCCACAACAGAGTGCTCAAGCAGACCAAGGGCCACCGGGCCACCAGACACTCCCTCTGCCGGCGAGCTCACGAGTCGATGCTGCATTCCCTGTCGTATGCCTATCGCCACCGCAGGGAGCGCAAGGGGGACATGCGGCGACTCTGGATCGCTCGGATCAACGCGGCCACGAGACTCAACGGGCTTTCCTACGGCAGGTTCGTGCACGGCCTTGGCGAGGCGGGCATAGCTATCGACAGGAAGATACTGGCTGAGATAGCGATCCAGGACCCCGATGCTTTCGCCCAGTTGGTGGCCGCGGCCAAGGAGAAGACCCAGAAGGCGCATGATAGACAAGCTTGAAGAACTCCGAGCGAAGGCAATCAGTGAGCTCGACACCATCGACAACCCCAGCGACCTCGAGGCTTGGCGCATTCGCTATCTGGGCCGCAAGAGCGGCCTGACGCAGATCCTGCGGGGACTGGCGTCTCTACCCCTTGAGGAGAAGCGCAAAGTCGGGGCGGCTGCCAACGAACTCAAAGCCTTCTGGGAGCAGAGCCTCGCGCTCAAAGAGGAGACTGTCAAAGAGCTGGAGATAGCTCGCTCCATCACAAGAAACCGCCTCGACGTGACTCTCCCCGGGCTCCCACCTCTCTTCGGTCGATTGCACCCCGCCACTCAAATGCTGCGACAGATATGCGGCATTTTCGTCCAAATGGGCTTTGAGGTCGTGGAGGGCCCCGAAGTGGAGTGGGAGTACTACAACTTCGAGGCGCTCAACATACCCCAGGACCATCCCGCCCGCGACATGTGGGCCACCCTGTGGATGGACTACAAGACCGAAGACGGGCGGCATCCTATGTTGCTGCGGACCCATACCTCCCCGATGCAGATTCGCGTCATGGAGGCTAGACGTCCGCCGGTGCGCGTGGTTGTACCCGGAAAGGTGTACCGGTACGAGGCCACGGACGCCACCCACGAATCCATGTTCTACCAGGTCGAGGGGTTCGCCGTCGACAGGGACATCACGCTTGCCGATTTGAAGGGCACTCTCTTCGAGTTCGCCAGGAGGCTATTCGGGGAGGAGAGGAAGGCAAGGTTCAGGTGCGACTACTTCCCCTTTGTTGAGCCCGGCGTCGAGATGGCCGTTGACTGCTTCCTGTGCAACGGCGCCGGCTGCCAGCTTTGCTCAGGCAGCGGCTGGATAGAGATACTGGGTGCGGGCATGGTGCATCCCGACGTTCTGCGCAGGGTGAACTACGACCCCGAGGTCTACACCGGCTTCGCCTTCGGCCTCGGCGTCGAACGAATGTTGATGCTCAAATACGGAATCGAGGACATCCGCCTCTTCTATTCCAACGACCTCAGATTCCTGCGGCAGTTCTAGCTATGAAAGTATCCCTCAGATGGCTCCGTGATTATGTAAACATCGCTCTGTCTACCGACGATTTGGCAGGCAAGCTGACCATGTCGGGGAACGAGGTCGGCGAGATGGAAGTCATTGGCGCCGGGTGGGAGGGTATTCTCATCGGGCAGGTGGCGGCTCTGGAGAAGCACCCCAACGCCGACCGCCTGTCGCTGGCCACCCTCGACCTTGGGAGCGAAAGCATAACTGTGGTCACGGGCGCCCCCAACCTCCAGAAAGGACAGAAGGTCGCCTTTGCCCCGGTTGGCGCGCGGCTCATCGACGGGCACACCGGCGACCTGATGACGCTTAAGCCCGCCAAGATCCGCGGCGTCAGGTCGGAGGGAATGGTCTGCTCCGAGAAGGAGCTCGGCATCTCCGACCGTCATGAAGGGATAATGGTTCTGCCGCAGGATGCGCCTGTGGGCGCTCTTCTGTCCCAATACCTGGGGGATGCTATTCTCGACATCAAGACAACCCCCAACCGCCCCGATTGCCTCTCCGTCATCGGCATTGCCCGCGAGGTAGCGGCGCTCACGAAGCAGCCAACCCATATTCCCAACATAAGCTACGCAGAGCGTGAGCCGCCCGCGAAAGACGCCATCACGGTTGAGATCGCTGACCCCGACCTCTGCCCCAGATACTGCGCCAGCCTGGTCACAGGCGTGAAGATCGGGCCTTCGCCGGAGTGGATGCAGAGCAGGCTCCTTGCCTGCGGCATGCGACCCATCAGCAACGTTGTGGATATCACCAACTACGTCATGATGGAATACGGCCAGCCGCTCCACGCCTTCGACTACCATCAGCTAAAGGGAAAGAGAATCATCGTCCGCACGGCAAAGGACGGCGAAGCCCTATACACTCTCGACGGCATGAAGAGAGACCTCGACCCGAGCATGCTCGTCATCGCCGATGAGAAAGACCCCGTCGCCCTCGCCGGCGTAATGGGCGGGGCGGACAGCGAGGTGATCGATACCACGAAAGCGATCCTGCTGGAGTCAGCGAACTTCAATGGCGCGTCGATCAGGCGCACCTCGGCAAGGCTTAATCTGCGCAGCGAAGCGTCGGCCCGTTTTGAGAAGGGCATCGGCCCTGAGCTTGCGCCGATAGCATTGCGCCGCGCCACCCAGTTGCTCCTGGAGCTGGCCGATGGCAAGGCGGCGAGGGGCATCGTCGATGTCTACCCGGGGCACAAGGACAGGGAGCCCATCCTGCTTCCTAGAGAACGGGTGCGCCGTGTTCTGGGCCTTGACCTCAGCGCGGAGCGTATCCAGGAAGTGCTGGCCTCTCTGGGATTCGGCAGCCGCCTGGCAGGGTCCCCGGAGAGCCTTTCCGTTACAGTTCCCTACTGGCGCACCGATATCCGTCTCGCCGACGACCTCGCCGAGGAGGTGGCACGGGTGGTCGGCTATGATGAGATCCCGACCACCATGCTTCGGGGTAAGATACCCAGAAGGATGCCCGCGCCCCTGCTCTCCCTGAAGGAGGCAACACGCGACCTCCTCGTGGGATGTGGCATGCAGGAAGTTATCACTTACTCGCTCGTCAGCCGGGCGATGCTGGACAGGATAGACCCCGACCACAAACTGGGGCCTGCGCTGCGCGCCGCCAACCCGATGAGTTCCGAGCAGGAGTACCTGCGCACCAGCCTCCGGGGCGGGCTGTTGACTGCCTTCGCCGCAAATGAGAGATATGACCAGAACGGCATCAGGCTGTTCGAGCTGGGCAAGGTCTACATCCCCAGAGCAAACGACCTCCCCCGAGAGCGGGAGATGGCCGCGGGGGTCCTGGGAGGCCCACGCTTCGATCGCTCGTGGCTGTCCACGGAGGACAAGCTTGGTCTCTTCGACGCCAAGGGCATCATGGAGACGGTCTTCAATCGTCTCCAGATTGCGGCCAGTTTCGAGCCCGGCGAAGACGCGATTCTGCTTCCCGGCAGGACGGCGAAGATAGTAGTCAACGGGGAGAAGATGGGCGTGCTGGGAGAGGTGCATCCCAAGACTGCAGCGCTCTTCGACATCTTATGCCAGCCGCTCATCCTGTTCGAGGTTGACGTCGAGAGGCTTCTGCCCCTGGTCAGAGCAGTCTCCAGATACCAGCCGATCCCACGCTTTCCGGGGATCACACGGGACATTGCTCTGGTGGTGGATGCCACCTTAGAGGCGAGCAAGGTGCAGGACATCATCAGGAGCTTCCCGCTGGTGAGCCAAGTTGCCCTGTTCGACGTGTACACCGGTGAGCAGGTGCCGCCAGGGAAGAAGTCCCTGGCCTTTTCAGTCCGCTACCAGTCGCCCCAGCGCACCCTGACTGACGAAGAGGTCAACAAAGCGCAGCAGGACATCGTGGAACGCCTGAAGCGCGAGCTCGGCGCTACCCTCAGAAGCTAGCCGGGGCAGCTTCCGTTTTCCTGCTCTTCCGTTTCTTGTACACCGTAGTGCTGCGTCCACACGTAGGGGCGACCCGGCGGGTCGCCCCTACCCACAATCGTCATTGTCATTGGTACGAAAATACCGATTCCATGAATCATAGGCAGGGGGCTCCGTCCCCTGCGGGCGGCAGCGGGTGACAGAGCACCCGCGCTATTTTCGTACCCTACGGTGGCTGCGGCAACAGGCATGGACGATTCTGAGCGCAGCGAAGAATCTCGTGGGCCGGAGCAGATGCTCCAAGCTACCCTGAATGCTGCGTTCTGGGACACTCTCAGCACC
>CAZBET010000041.1:0-9708 GCA_964490995.1 uncultured Dehalococcoidia bacterium | reverse complement strand
AGACATGTCTAGGGTGAGACTTGTGGTCTTGATGGCAATGGCATCGCTTCTCCTGGTGCCCGCGATAGCTCTGGCCCAGAGCTTCCCCCAAATGCCGTGCCGCATCCGCGGCACAGTCGAGTTGGATGGGGCCCCTGTCCCCGACGGCACCGTGGTGACGGCGACCATCGAAGGAGTCCAGTACAGTACCACCACGCCAGTGGTCGGCCAGATTGGCGCCCGGCCCTATGGCAATTCGACGTATGCCCTACTAGTTCAGCCGCCGGATGGCAAGTTCTACGACGAAGGCACACCCATAGCGTTCACAGTGGACGGCTACGTTGCCGACCAACAAGCGACGTTTCAGTCCGGAACCAACCTCGTGACCAACCTCACGGCCCTCAGGACTCCCTTGCCGACTCCAACGCCCTCGCCAACGCCTACACCGATTCCCACCCCCACGCCGTCACCAGAGGCAACCACCTCGCCACAGCCGACGCCTGAGCCAACGCTAGCGCCCGCCACTCCCACGCCGACACCGCCGCCAGTATCCCTCAACATCGGGCGGCTCGTGGGGCTGATCATCTTCGGCATTGTCGATCTGCTGCTGATCGCGCTGGTGGCGTGGCTGGGGTGGAGGTTGCTCAGGCGTCGCCGCAGCGAGCCCCCGTCGGAGGAGCCACCCCGCGCGGACAGGCAGTAGCCATCCCACCAAAGGGCTGCGATAGAGACGGTGGACCGCTGCCCACGAATCTCCATAGTCACATCGCTCTCAATTCTGACTCGCCTTGTCGCCTTCGCCGCGAGTCCTTCCAAGCTGAACTCACGGGTCAGGTGTCTTCCCATAATCCGTGGATGCCACGAGAGGTCACCGTTCGTGGTGAGCTTGTCGAACCATGAATGGCTCCTTCGGTAAGCTCAGGACAGGCTCTTCGACAGGCTCAGGGCGAACGGCAAGCGGAAAGGATCAGTGATCACCTGCATGGTGAGCGCTTTGAATCTGAACTCATGGGTCAGGCGTCTTCGGCGAGAGGTTGCCGGGAGGCGCTTTTTGTGCTATACCTGAGTAGCGATGAACAGGGCGAAACAGCTCTATGCACTCCAGGAAATCGACCTCGATATCCAGCGCAAGAGTGAAACCCTGACAGGAGTCACGACCCAGTTGGGCAAGGATGCGGAAGTAATAGCGGCGCGCGCCACTCTCGATGCAGCGGTCAAACACCTGTCCGATCTGGAACGCCAGCAGCGCACGGGGGAATGGGAGGTTCAGGGGTTGAGCGCGAAGATAGCCGCCGAAGAGAAGAAGATGGTTGGCGGCTCGGTCAAGAACCCCCGCGAGCTTATGACTCTGCAGCAGGAGACCGACGCTCTCAAGAAGAAACGCGCAGAACGTGAAGACCAGCTCCTGGCGGTAATGCTGGACGTGGACGATGCGCAGAAGGATGTCAATCACAAAGGCGGCGAGCTGGACGCGGTGGAAAGAGGCTGGCAGGAAAACCAGCAGCGGCTATCCCATGATCAGGCGGCCCTCGAGGCTGAACTCGTTGCGCTTGCCCAGAAGAGGGAGCTGGCTCTCCACCAGATAGAGCGAGAGGTGCTTGGAGTCTATGAGAGCCTGCGGCAGGCCAAACAGGGGCTCGCGGTGGCCAGGGTTGTGCGTGGCAGATGCGAGGGGTGCCGCATCAGCCTGCCGATGTCCGTCCAGCAGAGAGCCAGGACAGGCCTCGAGCTGGCAACGTGCAGCAACTGTGGCCGTGTCCTCCATATGGAGTAGTGCTCAGCTCATGCGCCATTTGGTGGATGGAGGGGGAATCCTGAAGCTGGGGGACACCCCCATCCTTCATCAGGAAGGACCGCCAAAGGGGCTTAGCCCCTCTGGACTCCCCGGTTGCTGAAGGCTTTGATGGATGGCGATTTGTCGCCGGCCGTCCTTTGTAGTAGACTGGAATCGGCCAAGCAAGCCGGGTGACCGCCTTCCTTCGCTTTGGCGAAAAGAAGGAGGAAAGTCCGGGCTCCGCCGGGCAGGATGCTGGGTAACGCCCAGGAGGGGTGACCCTACGGAAAGTGCCACAGAAACATACCGGCCCGCCCTGTGCGGACCAAGGGTGAAATGGTGAGGTAAGAGCCCACCAGCGACCGGGTGACCGGCCGGCTGGGTAAACCCCATCCGGAGCAAGACCGAATAGGAGGACGTGAAGGGTGCCCGGCCCGTCCTCGGGTTGGTCGCTTGAGGTGCCGGGCAACCGGCACCCGAGATAGATGGTCACCGCTTGGTGGAAAGCAGGAGGAAGACTCCGGTCGTAAACTGGTTTCCGGCAAGCACAGAACCCGGCTTACAGGCTTACTTGGTAAGCGTGAAGCGGGCAGTTTCAAGTGAACTGTCCGCTTCGCTCAATGTGCCATGAGCGCCAGGAAGCAGCCTGAAGCGGGGACCGGTATCTCGCCGGAGGCGGTGCGGCGAAGGCTGACCACTCAGTTCGTCGGCAGGCACATCCTCCACTACCCCACTGTTTCCTCGACCATGGATGTGGCCCGAAAAGCAGCAAGAGAGGGGGTAGCCGAAGGCACCGCAGTTGTCGCCGACGAGCAGACAGCGGGCAGGGCCCGCCTGGGCCGCTCGTGGATCAACCCAAAGGGGGTCCTCGCGGTCTCCATCATCCTCCGTCCCGAAATGAGCCAGCTTCTCGGCCTGACAATGGTGGCTTCGCTCGCGACAAGAACCTGCGTCGAGCGGGCCACAGGGCTCAAGGCCACAATCAAGTGGCCCAACGACGTTCTTGTCAGGGGCAGGAAGGTGAGCGGCATCCTGACTGAAAGCGCACTGCGCGGCCAGTCGGTCGATTGGGCGGTCATCGGCATCGGCATTAACGTCAACTTCGACCCCAAAGCCTACCCTGAGATCGCTGATATCGCCACCAGCCTTTCCCAAGAAACGGGCCGCCATGTCGCGCAGTTGGACGTCCTGGTCCACCTCTTGGGTGCCATCGAGTTCTACTATCAGGCATTGCGCAGGGGAGAGCCAGTCCACGAGGAATGGCGAAGCTGTCTGGAGACACTGGGGAAGGAAGTGCAGGTCAAAACAGGCACTGAGATCGAGAAGGGCTACGCCGAATCGGTGGACGACGACGGAGCCCTGGTGCTCCGCCGCTCCGACGGCACACTGGCGCGCATCGTGGCGGGCGAAGTCAGCCTCCGGCCGTAGCCCTGGCTCATCCTCCGTCTGCACAACGGCAAGCGCATCAGGCAGGGGCGCCGCGCACGCCTCCCAATCGCCAGTTGTAGCGTCGCGCCTCCTGTCGCGACGGGCAATTCGCCGCAGCGGGAGCGGCGACGCTATACCAAGGCCGTTCGTGGTGAGCCTGTCGAACCGCGAACGGCCTTCGACTGGTCGCTACCTCGAAAGGGGCCAGCCTCGCCTACTTCTTCTCCGATGCTCCCCTCAGCATGGCAAGCATATCCAGAGGCATCGGGAATATGATTGTGCTTGAATGCTCGGTAGCAATGTTGGCCAGCGTCTGCAGGTAGCGCAGTTGCATTGCAGAAGGCTGCGTAGCTATGACCTTAGCAGCCTCAGCAAGTTTCTCCGCCGCCTGAAGCTCGCCTTCGGCGTGCACTATCTTGGCCCTTCTCTCTCGCTCGGCCTCGGCTTGGGCTGCAATCGCGCGCACCATCGTCGGCTGCAACTCAACCTCCTTGATCTCCACTACCGCGACCTTCACGCCCCACGGGTCAGTCTGCTCGTCGATTATCTTTTGAAGCGTCTGGTTGATCCTCTCCCGCTGCGCCAGCACCTCATCGAGCTCTGACTGCCCGATGACGCTACGAAGAGTAGTCTGCGAGATCTGCGAGGTCGCATAGCGGTGGTCGAACACCTTGATCACCGAATCCTCGGGCTTGACGACTCTGAAGTAGACCACAGCGTTCACCTTGACCGTGACGTTGTCCCTGGTGATCGCCTCCTGGGACGGAACGTCCATCGTGACGACCCTGAGGTCAACCTGCTGGCTGCGCTCTACGAAGGGGATGAGCAGGTAGATACCCGGCCCCCGCACGCCGGTGAATCTCCCCAGCCGGAACACCACTCCTCGCTCATACTCCTGGGCAATTCTGATGGATGCAAATGCCAGTATCACCACCACAAGCACGAAAGCGATGACGCCAATGACAGCACCAATAGGCATGTCTAACCTCCTAAATCCTTCTTGACAACCCGGAGCTTCAGCCCCTCGACCTTGGTTACGACCACCTCCTCGCCGGGCTCGATTCTATCACCCTCAGATGTTGCCGTCCAGAGTTCACCCTCGACGAAGACCATCCCCTCCGGGTCGAGAACCGTCCGAGCACGTGCTATCTTGCCCGGCAGACCCTCCTTCCCGGTCGCCGGTCGGCGACGATGAGCCCGGATAACGGCGCCGACCACGAACAGGAACAGGGCGGCGAAAAAGACCGCCACAATCACGATTACCCACCAGTCAATTTGAAGATGGAACAATTCTGGCCCTCCCCCAAACAGGATTAGGGCACCCATGACCAGCGAGGCTATCCCTCCAAGAGTTAATATGCCGTAGCTGGTGACGAATGCCTCGAGTATGAACAGAACGAAGCCAAGGATGACGAAGAACACACCGGCCCACGAAGCCTCGAGCACAGCCAGTGAGTAGAAGGCAAGTATGAGGCAGATGACCCCAACGACGCCCGGCAGTATCGAGCCTGGGTTTATCAATTCCAGCATGATTCCCGTCGTGGCCACAGCCAGCAGTATGTAGGCGATGTTTGGGTTGCTGATCGCCTGAAGGAACTTCTCTATGCCGCTCATTCCAATGTAGTTCAGGGAGTAACCTTGTGTGACGATGGTGACGTTGCCGGTTGACAGCGCGGCAGTCCTGCCGTCGAGTTGAGGAATTAGCGAATCGAGACTGTCCGCGCCGATGTCAACAAGCGGTGGTTCAAGATACGGCGTCTCCAGCCCCAACACCTTCTGGTGCTCTTCTGGAAGAGCCTTGAGGCCCAGCGCTTCCTGGTCAGTGAAGGAGAGGGCCTCCAATACCGTGGCCTCGGCAGCCTTGAGATTTCGGCCGCGCAGGTCGGCGAGGCTTCTGATCCTCGCAGCCGTATCCTGGGTTATCTTCTTCTTCAGCGTGTCCGATATTTCCTCTTCTGAGCCCACTGAGACCGGGCTGGCGGCGCCAATCCGGCTCCCCGGTGCCATTGCCGCGACGTGAGAGGCCAAAGTTATGAAGGTGCCCGCCGAGCCCGCCCAGCGGTCGACATAGACAACCACCGGGACTTTCGCTTCCAGAATGCGGTCAACGATGTCCTCCGTAGTCGAAAGCAAGCCACCTGGTGTGCTCAATTCAATGACGACGGCTGCCGCCTGATGCTCTTCGGCATAGCTGATGCCCCGATCGACATAGCCGGCCACCGCCGGAACAATAGCTCCATCCACGCGCAGCACATCTATCTGCGGCGAGGTCTCCGCCGATCCTGCCCCCAAGATGACGAGACCAGCTACCAGCACAAGTAGCAGCAAACAGAGACGCGTCCTTCTTGACATAATGGGAGCGCACCCCCAGCCTATGGTAACCCACCCACAGAACTTCGCCCTATCCACATTCTACCACAAGTGGGAAGCCTGAGAGCCTGGACATGATCAAGCCTGTCCTCTTCGATTTCTGCAAGACGCTCGTCTCTTTCAATCCGCCCCGTGAGGAACTTCAAGCGACAGCCTGCCGCGAGTTAGGTCTCGGTACGGAGGGGTCGAAAGCGCCGCGCGGGCACTGGGCCGCGGACGACCTCATGAGCCGTGAGAACGCGCGCGTGTTGATCCTCAGTCGCCCCGAGAAAGATGCGCTGCCATTCTGGGCGGGCTTTGGCTCAGTCTTTCGACCAGGCCTTCCAGCAGCCTCTTCCAGTCGCCGCCTGCCCGCTTCGTATCAAGCCGCAACTGGGTCGCCCCCACTTTCAGCGCATCGCTGAGGCCCCGTTGCGGACGTAGTGCACCCAGCCTCGTCCCCTGGCCCAACTTCAGGACCGCGTGTCCGTCCTCCCACGATATGGCCTGAATGCCCGCCGCGGTCCCCAGGAGCTTGAGCCTCACGACGTAGAGCAGGTCCTTGCCCTGTTGGGGCAGCGGCCCGAACCTGTCTTCCAGGTCACCCTCTATCTGCTTGAGCTTGGCCAAAGAATCAACCTTGGCCAGCCGCAGGTACAGCGCAAGACGGGCGTTCAGGTCCGCAACGTATTCCTCAGGAATGAAAGCGGGGAGAGGCAGGTCCACCGATGTGCTCGGGGGCAGATGGGCGGCCCTCGGCTCACCGATGGCCTTGAGATCCGTCACCGCATCCGAGAGGAGCTGGCAGTACAGCTCGAAACCGACGGCGCCCATGTGGCCGCTCTGCTCTGGCCCCAGCAGGGTGCCGGCGCCCCTGATCTCAAGATCCTTCATGGCAATACGAAAGCCTGCGCCGAGCTCCGTTGCCTCGAAGATCGTCCTGAGCCTCTTCTCAGAAGCATCGGTCAACTCTTTGCCCTTATCATACAGGAAGTAGGCATAGGCGCGGTTAGCCCCTCTGCCGACCCTGCCTCGAAGCTGATAGAGTTGAGTCAGGCCCATTCTGTCAGCGCGGTCAACAATCAAGGTATTCGCATTGGGCAGATCCAGGCCGGATTCGATAATGGTTGTGCAAACCAGGACGTCTATCCTGCCCTCAGCGAAGTCGAGCATCGCAGATTCCAGGGCTTCTTCGGGCATCTGCCCGTGGCCTATGCCGATCTTCGCTTCGGGGACCAGGTCACCGAGCCTTCTCGCCACCGCCCCAATCGTTTGCACTCTGTTGTGTACGTAGAAGACCTGGCCGTCACGTTCCAGCTCCCTGAGAATGGCCTCACGGACAAGTCTCTCGCTGTAGCCCCCAACGTAGGTCTTGATCGGGAGCCGCTCCTCCGGAGGCGTTTCCATGGTGCTCATGTCGCGGACTCCTATCAGGGACATGTGCAGCGTGCGGGGGATAGGGGTAGCGCTCATGGTCAGGACGTCGACCTCCCTCCTCAGTTGCTTCAGTCGCTCCTTGTGACCCACGCCGAACCGTTGCTCCTCATCGACTACGACGAGCCCCAGGTTCTTGAAGGCAACATCCTTCTGGAGCAGACGATGCGTGCCTATGCAGATGTCTACGCTGCCGTTGACCAGTCCCTGGAGCACCTCTTGTTGTTCTCTCGCTGAGCGAAACCGGCTCAAGGAATCCACAGTGACCGGAAACGCACCTAAGCGTTCCTTGAAGGTGGTCAGATGCTGGTCAGCCAGCACGGTCGTGGGCACCAGCACCGCCACCTGCATCCCGTCCATGACCGCCTTGAAGGCGGCCCGGATGGCAACCTCGGTCTTGCCATAACCGACATCCCCACACACCAGACGGTCCATGGGCCGTGCTTTCTCCATGTCGCTTTTCACCTTCTGCACGGCCTCAAGCTGGTCCTGTGTCTCGACGTAGGGGAAAGACGCCTCAAGCTCCTGCTGCCAGACCGTGTCCGGCGAGAACGCGAAACCGGCGGCGACCTCCCGCGCCGAGTAAAGAGCAAGCAGGCTCTTGGCAAGCTCGTTTGCAGCCTCTCTGACCCGTTGCTTCGCGCGGTTCCACTCCTGCGTGCCAAGCCGCGACAGGGATGGGCTGTAGCCCCCGGGGCCGATGTAGCGCGTAACGCGGTCTAACTGGTCGCTGGGTACATATAGTCTATCACCGGCGGCGTACTCCAGTATCAGGTACTCGCGCTGGCCATTGTCCAAACCGAGCTTGGTTACTCCTCCAAACCTGCCGATGCCATGGTCAATGTGCACCACATAGTCGCCGGTCGAGAGATCAGAAAGCAGGTCCTCTCTCCGCGCGAAGCGCTTGGGAACGGTACGCCGCTTCTTGGCGAAGCCGAAGAGCTCCACGTCGCTAATGACTGTGTCCCCGCCTGTGCCATCTATCCGCCAGCCTCCACCGAGCGACCCCCGCACCACGGTGATGCTGCCCGAAGGCGGCATGGCGGCTACGTCTGAGACCGGCGATACAGCGATGTCCCCTTCCTCTAGCAGTTCCGCCAGCCTCGACGCCTCCTGCGTGACCACGACAACGCGGCCCTTGGCCTTCACCATCGCCTTGGCCTCTTCCAGAAAAGGGGTCAAGCGTCCACCGTAGACTGGAGGCGGATTGAAGCCCACTGCGCAGGCACTGCTCTCGGTGGCCCACTGCTCAAGCTCCAATCGATGGGCAAATCTGTCAAGTCCATGGAGCAGTTCCGGCCATGACAAGTATGGGCGTGGGAAATCGGCCGGTAGCTCTCCGTGCTCGCGCTGCGCCTGGGACAACTCAGCAGCCTGAGCGTCCAACTCGACAGTCGCCGCCTCGATGGCGTCCCGTTGGTCAGGAACCACGATAGCGCCCGCTGGGAAATAGTCGAGGAAGGCTCCATGGTTGGCCACCGGCGCGTAGAAGCCCACGCCATCCGGCGACTGCCCGCTGAAGAGGCGCGCTATGTCCTCCCGAACCTTCCCGCGGGCGTTTTCACTCAGGGAGGAAAGGTCGAGGTGCTGTAGATTGTCTGCGATTGTGCCGAAGGGCGCGGCCATCTCTCTCGCGGGAATGACCGTGATCTCCGGCACCGGCTTCACAGAGCGCTGTGTCGAGGGATCGAACAGGCGGATGCTCTCCACCTTGTCTCCAAAGAGCTCGATCCTCGCGGGCAGATCGCTGTCTGGGGGATAAACGTCGACAATACCCCCGCGACGGCTCATCGTTCCTGGAAGTTGCACACTGGTGTCCATCGCGTAGCCCAGTTCGACCCACCCCGCGAGCATCCGTTCCAGGTTGACCCTCGCCCCGGTCTTCACAGTCTGACACGACTGAGCGAAAGCCGTCGCGGCGACGGTCTTGTGCACTACGGCGTAGGCAGAGGCAACAACGAGCCCGCTCTGCACGCCGCGGCTCAAAGACGCAAGCACCTTTAGCCTTTGTTGAACGGTGTAGGGATCAGATGAGATGCGTTCGTAGGGGAGGGCATCCGGCTCGGGGAAAAGCCTAACCTCGGCGCCAGCGCCGAGCCACAACGGAATTTCGTCGCAGAGCTGCCGGGCCCTCTCCTGTCTCGCGGTGACCACCAGCATGGGCAGTCCGAGGTCGCGTTGCAGACAGGCAAGTAGACATGGCCGGGCCGAATCGAGCGCGACAACCCTTGTAGCGGGCGGGTCGCCTCTCAATCCCTCCAGCAGCCTGCAATATGAGGGCATCTCCCGGATCAGGGGAAGCAGCCCGGACAGGTCCATCGCCAAACACCTCAAGGGCTAGCCCTAGCCGGACTAGCCCCACCAAGATTGTATCAGAAGCTCAAAGTCGCAGCCAAATGACGACTGCATGCGACATGGCCGACAACGCGGGGGCACAAAGTCGACCGCACAGAGCTTTCGGGGACCTCAGCCGTGCGACAATGCCATTCGCCAACGTTGGACGTTCCGTCGAATCCGAGGGTGTGGCGTCGTGACTCCTGTCACGACGGGCACCTCGTCGCCACGGGAGTGGCGACGCTACAACGTTTGCCCTGAGCCCGCCGAAGGGCTCACCACAAACGTCAACATGCTTCGGTTTGCTGCGACCATAGCATCTTCATCTCGCGTGGTGCCGTTGGCAACCAGCATGCTCCGTTCCCCGTGGCAGCCCGCCAACGAGGACGTATGGAGAGGGTAAGGGCGTA
>CAZBET010000040.1:0-10067 GCA_964490995.1 uncultured Dehalococcoidia bacterium | reverse complement strand
TACAACGCGTTGAAGCTGCATTAGATTCGGTAGTGCGGGGGGTTGACAACGGTGGTATAATTTTCGCACAGTCGATACCGACCATCGGCATTGACTGGTGGTGGGGTGGATGGTCCCTCGGTGCGGCGTTGCGGCGGCGGTCCACTCACCCCTCGAGTCTATCAGAAACAAGTGCGGGCGAGGCCGTAGCATTAGCTTTGGCAGCGTGTGACCCTGGATAGGCCAACTCATCCGCGGGCTTCTGCGCTTCTGCTCGTGGTACACCGGCGCGGGTGATGTGTCATGGGCTCTGATGCGGCGGTCCCGGACGCGTTCGACCTTTCCCTGGTTGAGCCTGTTTGAATTCGGCTGCACCAAGGAATACGAGCAGAAGCTCGAGAAAGGAAGAGGAGATGACGGAACAGAAGGCCACAAACATCACCTGGCACAAACCATTGATCACACGGGCAGACAGGGAGAGGAGAAACGCATATAGGGGGGCGGTCCTATGGATTACAGGGCTGCCCAGTTCCGGCAAGTCCACTCTGGCACACGAGGTGGAACGGCTCCTCTTCGAAAGAGGCTGCAGTACCTATGTGCTGGACGGAGACAATATCCGACACGGGCTTAACAAGAACCTCGGGTTCTCGCCGGAGGACCGGAAGGAGAACATCCGCCGCCTTGGGGAGGTTGCCCATCTGTTTGCCGACGCGGGGGTCATTGTGCTCACCGCTTTCATCTCACCGTACCAGGCGGACCGTGACCAGGCAAGGTCGTTGAACGAAAAGGGCACGTTCTTTGAGGTCTTCTGCAGATGCTCAGTTGAAGTCTGTGAACAGCGCGACCCCAAAGGGCTCTGGGGGAAAGCTCGAAAGGGAGAGGTCAAGGATTTCACCGGTGTGAATGCCCCCTACGAGGAGCCACCAGTCCCCGAGATTGTCGTGGAGACCGACAGGTGTTCTCTGGAAGAGTGTGCGGGGCAAATCATTGGCTGCCTCGAGAAACACGACGTCATCGCGCCTGCGCCGAAACACAGGAAGGCCTGAAAAACGGAGATTTGCATAAGGAGGTTGAATGACAGAAGTGAACAATGCCTTGTCACCCCACGGTGGCAAGCTGGTCGACAGGGTGATGGAGCCGGCCAAGGGCAAAGAGAAAGCCACGAAGGCTAGAACGAAGCTGCCCATTGACGGCTCAAGGGCAACGGAGATCATGAGTGTTGCCTACGGCTTCTTCTCCCCGGTCGAGGGCTTCATGGGCCACAACGACGTGGATTCGGTATGCAATCACATGCGTCTTGCCAGCGGATACATCTGGACTATCCCGATTGTCTTCGACATCTCGGAAAGCGAGATTGCCTCGAAGGGAATAAGGGAGGGAGACACACTCCTTCTCACTTATCAGGGGCAGCCTTTTGCCACACTGGATGCGGAGGAAATCTTCTCCTATGACAGGGCGCTGATGGCGGAGATGGTCTACGGCACCAAAGAAGAGAAGCATCCCGGGGTTAAGAGGACCTATGCTTACAAAGACAGGTTCCTCGGCGGCAAGGTCACCCTGATAAACCCGCCCAAAGTGAACCCTCCGTTCGACAAGTACTGGTATCCCCCGAAGGTGCTCAGACAGAAGATGGCCGACATGGGCTGGAAGAAGGTTGTGGCCCATCAAACAAGGAATGTGCCTCACACCGGGCATGAGTGGCTGATGAAGGGGGCGTGGTTCGCCTCCAATGCTGACGCAGTACTGGTGAGCTGTGTTGTAGGAGAGAAGCGTGCTGGGGACTATATCGACGAAGCGATTGTGCTGACGCACGATGCGCTGGGGCAGACCGGCTACTTCAGGAAAGGCATGCACCTCACCTCGATTCTGCTCTGGGACATGCGCTACGCGGGGCCCAGGGAGGCGATATTCCATGCCATTGTCAGGAAGAACCTGGGTTGCACACATCACATGTTCGGCAGGGACCATGCGGGCGTGGGGACTTACTACTCGCCCTACGCGGCCCACGAGATATTCTCGAAGGTTCCCGATCTGGGCATAGGCTCGGTGCTGACGCTTGAGTGGTGGTACTGCCCTGTCTGCGGTGAGGTAACCTACTCCGGGCTTTGCGGGCACGAGAAGGAGAGCCAGGCGTTCAGCGGCACCCTTATCAGAAGCATCATACAGGACGGAGTCAAACCGCCGCCGCTTATATTCAGGCCGGAGGTTTTCGACATTGTCATGGAGTCCGGCGACAGGTATGGCTTTGGCTCGCCCTTCGTGACTGAAGAGTATCTTGCCAGAAGAAACCCGGTTATCACTGTGCCCCCGATGGAGGTATGAGATGGCTCAGACTTTTCCGGTGAACATCTGGATAAACGAGGAACGGCTGGGGAAGCTTCAGCGCGCCGGGCTGGCGCATCTGGCTCAAGAGGCGTTTGCCGGACTGAAGAAGCTATCCGTGCCGGCGAACGAGCAGCAGAAGGACACCATCTTGAAGAAATTCCCCATGGCGAAGTTCGATTCCGCAACAACCAAGTCCATCGAACTGCTTCCCAGGGATGTGAAGGACAGGATATTCGATTTGGTGGTGGAAAGGAAGACTCTGGACGTGATAGACGCGTTTCTGGCATCCACCCGGTAGGCAAGGGCGAAGGTTGAGGCCATCCGCGGAGAGGTCGACGAAGCCGCGAAGAAAGGGGGAGGAGAATGAAAAAGTGGATCATGTCATACATGGCTCTGGCGTCACTTGTGTTTGTTGCGGCCTATATGGTCTCGGTGACGAAGCTTCGCCGGGCTTCGAAAAGAACTATCCCCAATAGTCCTCTCCATCCGTCAGTGGCGGACCGCGAGAAGCTCATCCGGTTTCACCCCGTCGAGTACTCGAAAGCGATCCCTCATGTGGCGATCCCCCAGCATCCCTACATGGCGCCGAATCCCGGCAGCAATATGCACTGCGACGGCTACATTAGCGACACCTACGAAGCGAGCGGGCCGCTCGGGCTGAATCCGCAGGTCATCTCGACAACCGAGGGCTTCGGAGGGTATGGCACGATAGCCTTCGACAGTCGGAGACGTCTGGTGGGAGTATACGGCAACGGGCGTAAACACGAACTCCAACTCATGGATTCCCATACGTTCGAGAAGCTCGCAGCCTACTCGCTTCCCCCGCGAGACTGGAGCTTCTTCTTCAGGGGCATAAGGCCCTGGGAGTACCTCGGTGCCGGGATGTACTTCTACCTTGACCACCTGGACCGCGCGGTTGTGCCGACGACTCGCAGCACCGTCCAGGTCGTGCAGGCCCCCGACATGGTGAAGACCAAGAAGTTCTCCCTGGTGCACGAATATGACCTTGCCAAGTACATGGTGCCCGGCAAGGATGATACCCCCGCGTTTGTGCTGCCTGACTGGAACGGAGGGTACTACTGGTTCGCCAGTGTACAGGGTGTCGTGGGCACCATAAACGTGGATACCGGCGCGGTTCGCTGGATGCGGCTTCAGGGTGAGTTGGTCGAGAACTCTTTCGCGGTCGGGGAAGACGGGGTCTTCATTATCTCGGACCAGGCGATGTACCGCTTCAATCACGATGCCGGCGGCAACCCTGTTGTCGACTGGCGCTCCGAATACTCCAAAGCCGCTGAGCGAAAGGCCGGCCTGATCAGCGTTGGCTCAGGAACATCGGTGACAATAACCGGGACCCTCCAAGAGGGGCTCATCGTTATTGCAGATAATGCGGAGCCACGGATAAATATCCTGTTTATCAAGCGTTCAGATGGTACTATCGTGTGCAGCCTGCCGCTATTTGCGGAAGGCAAGAGCGCCACAGACCTGACAGCCATTGCCTTCGCGCATGCTGATGGGAGCGGAAAGGGCAACGGCGTATATTCGGCGATTGTGGAGAACAACTGGGGGCCCCACACGTTCCCCTTCTCCCGTTGCGTCGAACCCGGGCTCACCCGCGTGGACGCCATCAGGAACCGAGACGGCACCTACACGTGCAAGGAGGTATGGGCAACGCGCGAGAAGAGCGTCGGTGGCTTCAGGCTATCTCTGGGAAACGGGCTTGTGTACATCTACGACCGGGTCGTGTCATTCTGCAACTCGAAATGGTACCTCACTGGCATCGATTTCAGAACCGGGGAGACCGTGTATAAGGCGCTCACGGGCACAGGGATGGGGTACAACAACTGGCAGGGCTCTCTCTTTCTGCACCCCGATGGCGGGATAGCGCTCTCCACCACCATCTTCGGTGCGGTGATGTTGCGAGACGCCAGTTCCTAGAGCAAGTTGCCTTCGCACTAGACGCTGACACTGAGGAGGTCACATGGCTCAACAGAAACGCGCCCGGCTGTTCGAACACCCCTTCATATTCGGCTCGTTTCGCACTTGGATGGGAGTGCTCCGGGACAACAAAGACATAGACAGGGCGTTCATACCGCGCGTCCTGTTTGTCACGGCAGTCACCTTCTTCACCATCCCGCTCAGATTCTACGAGTCGCTCCGGTACGGCAGGGCTGTCAACAGGACAGTGGTCCACCCCTCGCCGATCTTCATAATCGGGCACTGGCGGAGCGGCACAACCCACCTGCACAACCTGCTGGGCCATGACAGCAACATGGGCTGCGTCTCCATGTGGCAGGCCTTCGCACCGGGTTTGTGCCTGATTGATGAGCGATTGATCAAGAGGCCGTTCAACATTATCGCCAAGAAGATGCATCCCACCAGAGAGATAGACAACATACCGCTCTCGTTGGACAACCCCGAGGAGGAAGACCTCGCGATCGCCAACATGTCGCCCTACTCCTACCTCCACATGTACTCGTTCCCCCGGCGAGCGCGTCACTACTTTGAAACGTATATCACCTTCTTCGACAGGCTCCCGGAATCGGTCGTCGCGGAATGGAAGAGGGTCTACCTGACAATCCTGCGCAAGGCCACACTCAGTTCCGGCGGCAAACGGCTGGTCATCAAGAACTGCGCCGACAGCGCACGCATCAAAGAGCTGCGGGAGCTCTTCCCCGACGCCAAGTTCATCCACATCTATCGCAACCCCTACAACATCTATCGGTCGACGGCGCATCTGTACAGGGTTGTGCTGGAGAGGGCTCAGCTGCAGAAAGTCGGGCCGAATGCGACTGAGGACTGGGTTCTGCTGTTCTATGCCCAGCTCATGCAGAGGTTGCTGGCCGACAGGGCGCTCATCCCGGCGGGCAACCTGGTGGAGGTAAGATTTGAGGAGTTGGACAAGGACCCCCTGGGTCAACTGCGCAAGATCTATGAGACCCTGAGCCTGCCCGGATTCGCTGAAGCGGAACCGGCGTTTCGGGCCTACATCGATTCCATTTCCGGCTACAAGAAGCTGGCGCACAAGAAGCTGGATGATGAAAGCACGAAGAAGCTGAACGAGCACTGGGGGTTTGCGTTCGATGCTCTGGGCTACGAGCGTGTTGAACCAGGCGCTGTTGGCCAGAAGTAATCGTCGATGCTGGCTCTCAGCCAGCACAACGGGGAATGAAAATGCTGTCGCGCGGTAAACGAAAGCGGTCTGCCGTTCATGGTGAGCCTGTCGAACCATGAACGGCCCTTCGACAAGCTCAGGGCGAACGGCGGAAAGGGCCATTTTCGTACCAATGCCTGTCGATAATGGAAGCGGAATACGAGTGTAGCTTGCCTGCACTCTGAGACAAAACGCACGCATGTAGCCGGTTATGGAGGTTGGTCGAAGGGAATGACCGCGAGAAGAATAGGCGTAGGCTTGTTGTTGCTGCTATTGCTGGTGCCCTTCTTCAGCGGGTGTGGCGGCGGGACCGAAGGGAGGTATGCACTGAACGTGTACACCAGGTCCGATGCCTGTGGTGCCGCCGAAACGTGGGCCAAATACCTGGGCAACTACAGTCAAGAGGATTTCGAAGGCACGGCAGTGTATGGCGACCCGGGACTTGCGGAGGCCGTGAGGAAAGACAGCCTGGGCATTGGATACAACAACCTGAACTTCGCCTACGACATGGAAAGCGGTCGGCAGCTCTCTGGCTTGAGGGTAATCCCGATTGACATCAACGATAATGGTCGCATAGATGCAGATGAGGATTTCTATGACGACAAGGCGAAACTCACCGCAGCCGTGGCAACGGGGTTGTATCCATCGCCGCCGGCGCGCGACGAGAACCTGGTCACCAGGGGTGAGTTCAAGGGAGCCCCGAATGCGTTCGTGAGGTGGATCTTAACTGACGGACAGGAGTACTGTAGCGAGGTCGGCTATATCGCCCTGTCGAAGGGGAAGGCTGAGAGCGAGCTCGCGAAGCTCGGGACTGTGGAGCAGGGGACTGAGCTTGAGGGCAGGATCGCCATATCGGGGGCCTGGGCTCTCTACCCCATGATGGTCAGGTGGACCGAGGAGTTCCACAAGGTTCATCCCGGCGTTGGTTTCGACCTGTCCGCCGGTGGTGCCGGCAAGGGAATGGCCGATGCCCTCAACGATATGGTTGACATAGGCATGGTCTCCAGAGGGGTCTACCAGGCCGAAATCGACAAAGGCGCCTTCTGGGTTTCAGTCACGAGGGACGCAGTCGTTCCTGTTGCAAACGCGGACAACCCCGTCCTCGATGAACTCCTCACCAGGGGAGTTAAGAGGCAGACCTTTGCCGACATCTGGATCACTGGGAACGTTACAGACTGGAGACAGGTGATCAGGTAGGAACCGGGGGGGGTTAGCGGCATGCGCCTCAGAAGATTGAGAGACCTCCTGGCGAGCCGCCTGATGTTGTCAGCAACCGTCTTCTCGGCTTTGCTCGTCGTCATCATCGCGGTCGGCCTTTTCCTGATGTCAAGGCCGATCATGTCGCTGGAACCGCTGGATAAGCTACTCTTCTCGTCATCCTGGCACCCACTGAACGGAGAATTCGGCCTATTTCCGTTCATAATGGGCACTCTCTGGGTGACTGTGGTCGCCATGCTCATTGCCGTACCTCTCTGTATGCTGACGTCCATTTATCTTGCCGAGTATGCGCCACGAAGAGTGCGGGGCATCGTCAAGCCCATGATAGACCTGCTTGCCGGCATACCATCGGTCGTGTACGGGCTGTTCGGCATACTGCTGATAGTGCCGATGACAAAAGGCATGGCACAGCTCCTCGGGACCACTACCAGTGGCTACAATGTGCTCAGTGGAGGTATTGTGCTGGCCATGATGGTATTCCCGGTGATAATCTCAATCTCCACGGAGGTCATCGAGACAGTCCCCTACGGGATACGGGAAGCCTCGTTGGCGCTGGGCGCGACGAAATGGCAGGCGACGAAAATGGTGGTGATCCGGGCTGCGTTTCCCGGCATCGTAGCCGCGGTAATCCTGGGATTCGCCCGTGCTTTCGGAGAAACAATGGCGGTGCTGATGGTGGTAGGGAATGTGGCCAGGGCGCCGTCATCAGTGCTCGATCCCGCCTACCCTCTGCCGGCTCTGATAGCCAACAACTACGGCGAGATAATGTCCATCCCGCTATATAGTTCGGCACTTATGTTTGCGGCCCTCGTTCTCCTGGCGGTCGTGTTCCTCTTCAGCTTAGGAGCGATGCTCATCTTGGTCAGGGTGGAGAAGAGGTATCAGGTTGGATAGAAGAAGGCTGGAAGAGGGACTCTTCAAGGCGCTCATGATGGCGGCCACGCTTGTGGTTGTGGGAAGCCTCTTCGCCCTGTTCTTTGTGGTAATCCTGAAGGGAGCACCGGCGCTGAGCCTTTCAATGATCACCCAGACGCCAAAGGGAGGGTACTACCTGGGTGGGGGTGGGGGCGTGCTCAATGCCATAGTTGGCTCCCTTTACCTCGGCATCGGAGCGACAGCTCTGGCCTTGATCGTCGCCTTTCCGGTGGCACTGTTTCTGCAGAAAGACTACATCGGCAAGTCCAGGTTTGCCATAGTCATCAGGTTGTCGCTTGATGTTCTCTGGGGCGTGCCATCGATAGTGTACGGGGCCTTTGGTTTCATCGTCATGGTCTACCTAGGTATCAGGGCATCCCTGCTCGGCGGCATTATTGTGCTGACACTGCTTGAGCTTCCTATCATGATTAGAGCCCTGGATGAGGTGGTGAGCAGGGTCCCCCGCGAGCTGAAAGAGGAATCCTATGCCATGGGTGCAACAAGGCTGGAGACCATGGTGAAGGTTGTGTGCCGCCAGGCATTGCCTGGGGCAATAACCGCTGTCCTGCTGGCATTCGGGCGGGGCATTGGGGACGCCGCTTCGGTTCTGTTCACGACCGGCTACACCGACCGCCTTCCCCATTCACTGTTCGACCCGGTGGCATCGCTGCCACTGGCAGTCTTCTTCCAGCTCGGCACCCCTTTTCCAGAGGTCCAACAGCGGGCATACGCCTCTGCCGTGATACTTCTGGCGATCGTACTGCTTCTGAGCATAGTCTCCAGACTCGTAATGCGGAGATTCAGCAGGTATGTGATCAGGTGAAACGATGACGGAGTTCAAACCCTACGTTAGCGTTCAGGGGCTCAATGTCTCTTACGGGGAGCACCCCGCTTTGGAGAACATTACCGTCGACGTACCTGAGAAGCAGATCACAGTTATCATCGGGCCATCCGGTTGCGGGAAGACAACTCTGCTGAAGTGCCTGAACAGGCTAATAGATTTGACGGAGGGGGTTAAGCTCTCTGGGCGAGTAGTGGTTGATGGAATTGACATATACAACGATAGAGGCGTCGACGCCACACAGATAAGAAGAAAGATGGGGCTTCTATCGCAGAGGCCGTTCCCGCTTCCCATGTCTATCTACGACAACGTAGCTTATGGTCTTCGCCTTGATGGGCTGAAGGATAAGCTGAAAGTGGATGCAGTGGTCGAACACCATCTCAGGATGGTGGGCTTGTGGGAAGAAGTGAAGCATAGACTGAGAGGCCCTGCATGGAACCTCTCTGCAGGACAGCAGCAGAGGCTTTGCCTGGCAAGGAGTCTCGCCGTTGAACCAGAGGCTATTCTCGGAGACGAACCCACCTCGGCCCTCGACCCGATGTCTTCTCAACGCATAGAGCGAATATTCCTTGAGCTCAAACAGAACTACACAATAGTCGTGGTCACTCACATCCTCCGTCAGGCGAAGAGATTGGCCGACTACGTGATCTTCCTCTACCTGGGCAGGGTCATCGAGCACGGGCCAGCACATAGCATCTTCGAGAACCCGAAAGAGCCTGAGACGCAAGCATACATCAGAGGCGAAATCAGCTAGCGGCCCCGGCGTAACGGGTCGCCGAAGCGCCGGGACACCGCGAGGCTTTCAACAGGCGCGAATCGGAAAGGAGGCGAATAATGGCACTTGAGGTACCCGAACAGCTAAGGGACTTGATCTACAGGACCTGGCTCCCGGCACTCATGACCACCGTGTTTGAAGCGGTCAAAGAGCTTCCTCCAAAGCACAGGCGGGCTTTCCTCACGAAGATATGCACGACGTGCGAGGACATGGCTATGGCAGGGGCTGTGGGGATCCAACCAGGTATGAGCTGGGATGAGTACTTGAAGTTCGTGAAGAAGGCACCTCCGCCTATAGGCCCATGGACGATAAAGCAAAAGGGCAGGGTCTTTAACCTGACCTATGATGCCACAATCGGAGCGGACGGCAAGCCGCTATGTCATTGCCCTTTTGTCCTGCTGGGGATAAGGGAACCGCTGGCTGAGTGCTGCGCCAGCGGGGCGCGTCTGGCAGGGAAGATGATAGCGGCGGCAACCGACAAGCAGATTGAGAAAACCGCGGTCATTGACAGCCCCGCGACAACCGGCGCGTCGGTCTGCCACTACAGGGTACACGTGAGGAAGTAGTATCCGCCTGGGGCCCTCACGAACCGTCGCCGCCGGTCTTTCTCGACTCAGGCGCGGCCCGCGGGCGCATTGCCAGCAGTCAACGTGCATTTCATGGAGGCGGGGCCGCCTCCAGAGAGAGCGATTCGGGGCATTGGATGCGCGTATTGATCACAGGGGGCGCCGGCAACATGGGGCCGGTCGTCTGCCGGGCGTTCGCTGAGGCCGGGTTCAAGGTGCGCGTGTTGTGCCACCGGAAAGCGCTGACTTGAGTTTTACAGTCAGAATTCCTCGCTGAAGCTGAGTGGTTTGGGGTGT
>CAZBET010000039.1:0-10365 GCA_964490995.1 uncultured Dehalococcoidia bacterium | reverse complement strand
GCGTTCAACAGGCCCGTGGACTACGCAACGGCTCAGGAAGCATCGAAGGTGTTCTATGAGGTCATGATAGCTCCCGGCTACGAGGACAAGGCTCTGGAACTGCTGAAGCAGAAGAAAGACCTTCGAATTCTTATTGTCTCGGCCAGGCAGGGTGGCGTCCCTCAGGACTTCTCAGCCACACTGGATTTCCGCCGCGTCGAGAGCGGCCTGCTTGTTCAGACTCCCGATTCGCTTCCTGACAGCAGCATGAAGCTGAAGACGGTGACCACGCGCGAGCCCACGCAGAAGGAGTTGAAGGACCTGCTGTTCGCCTGGAAAGCGGCCAAGCACGTGAAGTCGAACGCCATTATGCTGGCGAAGGACTCCATGGTGGTGGGCATGGGGGCAGGCCAGCCCAGCAGAGTGGTCAGCGTGGAAATCGCCTTGAAGAAGGCGGGCGAGCGGAGCAAGGGGAGCGTTCTCGGCTCGGATGCCTTCTTCCCCTTCCCTGACGGGGTGGAACTGGCCGCCAAGGGTGGTGTCACTGCCATCATCCAGCCCGGGGGCTCGCTCAGGGACAGGGAAGCGATAGAGACGGCTGACAAGAACGATGTTGCCATGGTGTTCACCGGCGTGCGCCACTTCAGGCACTAGAGTCCGTGGCGCTGCCTGTGCAGGTAGCCCGGGCCTTGTCAGATTGATGGATCAGGGTGGCCTGCTGTAGCTGGAAGAGGACGAGGATATGCCGAGTGTCGATGTCGTTATCCCGGTCTACAATGAGGAACGCGACCTGGCTCGCAGCGTCGGCGTGCTGTGGGACTTCCTCAACGACAATGTGTCGTGGCGGTGGCAGATAACGGTCGCCGACAACGGGTCTGTTGACGGCACGCTGGACATAGCCAAGGCGCTCGCCCAGCAATACCCCAATGTCGGCTACATCCATCTGGAGCAGAAGGGGCGGGGCCGAGCCCTGAGAAGGGCGTGGCTGGAGAGCCAGGCTGACGTTGTCTCCTACATGGACGTTGACCTGTCCACGAAGCTGGATGCCTTCCCCAAGCTGCTCCGCGCGCTGGACGAGGGCTATGACGTGGCTATCGGCTCGCGGCTCATGTCGGGCTCAAGGACCACCCGCAGCCTTACGCGTGAAACCACGTCACGCGGCTACAATCTGTTGATCAAGGCGATGTTTTCCCCCAGCTTCGGTGATGCTCAGTGTGGCTTCAAGGCGCTGAAACGAGCCGTAGCGCAGGACCTCATACCTTCTGTCAAGGACCAGGCCTGGTTTTTCGACACGGAGATACTGCTTCTCGCGGAGCGGAAAGGGTATCGCATCAAAGAGGTGCCCGTGGAATGGGTGGAGGATGCGGATACCCGCGTTCGCATCGCCAGGACGGTCTGGGAAGACGTGAAGGGCCTGTTCCGGGTGCGCTTCCGCCCGCCATTCTAGCATTCCTGTTGCTCTTCACCGCTGTATTGTCTTCTTCGCCTTTGCCGTGCCAGCCCTGATGGATCGGATGCCCGCTCCGGCGCTGGCAACGCTCCCGCGTCGTGTGTTACAATTCTGTCGCTCTTCTGCTGTGGACCCGGCGAGCACAACGTGACTCGCTCCGGGTGCTGAGTCTTCAGAAAGGGGGTGGATGTGCAGGTCAAGGCTGTTGCAGGCGATATCACCAGGATGAAGGCTGACGCCATCATCGTCAACCTGTTCGAAGGAGTGGAGCGGCCCGGCGGCGCCACCGGGGCCGTCGACGAGGCTCTCGGTGGGACCATAAGCAGGCTCATCGCCGAACGGGAAATCAAGGGCAAGCTCAACGAGCTCACGCTTATCCACACGATGGGTAAGATGGAGGCGGAGCGGGTTGTGGTAATGGGGCTGGGCAAGCGGGAGAAGTTCAACCTCGACTCTGTTCGCAGGGTGATGGCGGCGGCGTGTCGTTTCGCGAGGAAAGTCGGTGCCAAACGCATTGCCACCATCGCGCACGGCGCCGGTGCGGGCGGTATCGAATTGGCGAAGGCGGTTCAGGCCGTCACAGAGGGAAGTATCCTCGGGCTCTACACCTTCCGCAAGCACGTCACTAAGGAACCTGAGCACGGCGAGATCGAGGAACTGGTCATCGTGGAGCGGGACGAAGGCAAGCTGGCTCGCCTGGAGCAGAGTATCGAGCGCGGCAGAGCGGTGGCGGAGGCCACGAACTTCGCCCGGGACATGGTCAACGAGCCTGCGAACTACATGACGCCCGCCGACATGGCGGACGTTGCGCGGAGAGTAGCCGCCGAGGGCGGCCTGAACTTCTCCGTGCTTGAGCGAGAGGATATGAAGAAGCTGGGGATGGGCGCTCTTCTCGGCGTGGCGCAGGGCAGCAGGCAAGCGCCAAAGTTCATAGTACTAAGCTATCGCGGCGGCCAGCCCGGGAAGCCCGCACTGGGACTGATAGGCAAGGGGCTGACCTTCGACTCGGGCGGAATCTCGCTCAAGCCGTCAGACGGGATGGAGGAGATGAAGGGCGATATGGCGGGCGGTGCGGCCGTCATTGCTGCGATGAAGGCGATTTCCGAGCTGAAGCTTAGGGTCAACGTCACGGGACTGATCCCGGCGACTGAGAACCTGCCTGGAGGCGCTGCACTGAAACCCGGTGATGTTCTCACCGCGATGAACGGCAAGACGATAGAGGTCGCCAATACGGATGCTGAGGGGAGGTTGATCCTTGCCGATGCCCTGTCTTATGCGAACAAGCTTGGCTTGAGCCCTCTCGTCGATGTCGCCACGCTGACCGGCGCATGCCGCGTGGCCCTGGGGGACATCTGCACCGGGGCCTTCACTAACGATCAGACGCTTGTGGCGAGGGTAGTCAAGGCCGGTGAGGAGGCAGGGGAGAAGATGTGGCAGCTACCCATGTTTGAGGAATACAAGGAGCAGAACAAGAGCGATGTGGCGGACGTCAAGAACTCAGGGGGAAGATACGCCGGGGCCATCACCGCGGCCCAGTTCCTGGCGGAGTTCAGTGGGAGCACACCGTGGGTTCATCTGGACATCGCCGGCCCATCGTTTCTCACTAAAGAGCAGGCGTATCTGGCCAAAGGGGCAACAGGCGTCGCTGTAAGGACGCTGGTCAATCTGGCTGCGGCCCTTGCTGAGGAGCAGCCGGAATAGTCACGGGTGGAGGTTTGCCATGAAGGTGAAATGGCTGGGACACGCTTCATTCCTGATAACCGCCGACGACGGCACAAGGATACTGACCGACCCATTCGGGGATTACCCCGGCCTGTCTTACAGGCCGATACAGGAGACGGCCGAGATCGTGCTTGTCAGCCACAAGCACGGCGACCACTTCGGCGGTAAGGTCAAGGGCAATCCCCAGACGGTGTCCGGGGGAGGCAAGAAGAAGGCCGGCAGCATCGAGTTCAGCGGGGTGGAGACCTACCACGACACCTCAAAGGGCAGGGAAAGAGGCGCGAACACGGTGTTCTGTTTCACCGTGGATGGTGTAAGGCTCTGCCACATGGGTGACCTGGGGCATGAGCTTTCGAAGACCGAGGCGGCCGAGATAGGGCAGGTGGACGTCCTCATGATCCCTGTGGGGGGGGTCTTCACCATTGATGCGGCCGCTGCCGGCAGGGTGTGTGACCAGATCAGGCCGAAAGTCGTCATCCCCATGCACTACAGAAACGACAGATGCGACTTCCCCGTATCTTCAGTGGAGGAGTTCCTCAAGGGCAAGGCGTGGGTGAAGCGACTGGACTCGAGCGAGGCTGAGCTCAAGGCGGGCCAACTGCCCGGGACAACTGAGACCTGGGTGCTGAAGCACGCCCTATGAAGCCCCCAAATTGACAGTGGAGAAGGCGATGAAGTATAATACCGCCGAGATTGGGGCGGTGAAGTATGCCTAAGCGGACCTGGCAGCCGAAGAAGATTCCCAGAATGCGCAAGCACGGTTTTCGGGCGCGCATGGCAACTCGGGGCGGTCGGCTGGTTTTGAAGCTTCGGCGGTTGAAGGGTCGCCATCGGCTCACGGTGTGAGTCTGCCACGCTGGCGGGATGGGAAAAGAGGAGAGGCTGCGGAAAGACTCCGAGTTCGCCCAGGTCCGTGAACATGGCAAAACGTGGACTTCTGATCTCGTCGTACTTAGGTTGCTGCCCAACAGCCTCAATCATAATCGGTACGGTTTCGTTGCTGGCAAGCACCTGGGCAAAGCGGTTGTGCGCAACCGCGTGAAAAGGCTGCTGCGCGAGGCTGTACATTCGACTCCCATTCAGCCTGGATGGGATATCGTGCTCATCGCTCGAAATAGCGCAGCGGGCGCGGACTATCACAGGATTGCCGCGGCAGTGACAGGGTTGCTGCTCCGGGCTCGGGTGCTGGCGGAGATGACTCAAACCAAGAGAACGGGCAAGGTACAGTAGTGAAGAGGCTGGCCCTAGGCCTGATCAGGTTCTATCAAACGGCTGTTTCCCCAGGTAGACCCCATACGTGCCGCTTTGTGCCCTCCTGTTCTCAATATGGCTACGAGGCAGTCGAGAAGTACGGAGTGGTGAAGGGTGGCTGGTTCACTGCGACTCGCATCTGCCGCTGTCATCCTCTGGGCAAAGGTGGTGTAGACCCTGTGCCTTAGCCTTTTCCGCTGCATTGTCAGGTCCCTGCCCAGTCGCAAGAGGTATTCGAATGTTTGACGCCAAGCTAGCCCGATTGCCGAGGGCCATCGTGGCAATCGGCGTCCTCATTGTCGTCCTCGTCACCGTGGTTCTTTCGGGATGCATTGGCCCCAGGGGATGGCCGGGAGTCGCCACGGACGGGGATATGCTCTACCTCGGCACCATAGGTGTCACTGAGGGCAGGATCATTGCCCTGAACCCCGAGGGCGGCGTGAAGTGGGAATGGAGGCCCACCAAAGAGGAGTCGCCCGCAAGCATTCTCAGTTGTGGCTGTCCTCAGCAGGGGTCTTTCGGGGCTGGAATGATCTACGGGACTCCGGCCGTGGCCAATAGCACCGTCTATGCTGGGCTGTACACAGGAAGGGTCTATGGCATAGACGCGGGGAACGGTTTCGAGCGGTGGCACTATGACGTAGGCAGCCCCGTCGTTGGCGGTCCGGCAATCGGCAACGGCACTGTCTACGTTGGCACAAGCGACGGCTGGTTGTACGCTCTGGATGCCAACGTGACGACCGTCGAAGGCAAACTGAAACAGGGCTTCGAGCGGGTGCGGGCGGGGGACAAGATCTGGTCGAGGCCCGTGTACAAGGATGGCGTGGTCTACTTTGGGTCGCTCGACCACAAGCTATACGCTGTCGACGCTGATTCGGGCAAGCCTACGTGGGACGAGCCCTTCCGGACGCTGGGGGCAATCGCCTCGCCAGCGCTCGTGGTAGACGGAGCCGTGTACGTTGGCTCCTTCGACGGCAGGTTCTACTCGATAGATGCAGCCACTGGCAAGCAGAAGTGGGTGTTTGACCAAGCCAGGAACTGGTACTGGTCGGATGCAGTCTATGACAGAGGCGTCATCTACGCCTGCTCGCTGGATCACAAGGTGTATGCGATCAATGCGGAGAGCGGAAAGCTGACATCGGCCTGGCCGGGGCCTTTTGACGTTGGGGCTCCGATCAAGGCTTCTCCGGTGATTGTGAATAACGTACTGGTGGTTGCCTCTGAGGAGGGTGCGGTGTACGGGATTGACGTCGATACCGGCAACGAGAAGTGGCCGCGTATCGATCTCGGGGCCAAGGTCCTCGCCCCACTCTGCGCGCTTGGCAACAAGGTCTACGTCAACGCTGAGGACAACAAACTCCACCGCATAGACGTCGATGCGGGGCGTCGCGACTTGAGCATTTCGTTGGGCAAGTGAGATTGACAAGGCATGCCTGAAGCCAAAGCCGGAAATCTCCCCATCAAGATGAACCCCCGCGTGCTCATTGTCATCCTGGCTATTGCGGCCCTGATCTTCCTCTTCGTCGCCGACGTGATTTCGCCGATACGCCTCTTCGACATAGTGTTGCTGCAGCCGATGCTGAACTTCCTGGCCATTACCTCCAAGTACTTCTTCGGCAGCTTCGGACTGGCCATCGTTGTGCTGACCATACTGATACGGGTGCTTACGTTACCGCTCACGATGAAGCAACTGCGTTCCACTAAGGCGATGCAGGAGCTGCAGCCGAAGCTCAAGGAGCTGAACAAGAAATACGGCAAGGACAAGCAGCGAATCGGCGAGGAGACGATGAAGCTCTATAAAGAGCACGGGGTCAACCCTGTTGGCTGTGCCGTCCCTATGCTGATTCAGTTCCCCATCTGGATCGCGCTCTATCAAGCGGTGATCCAGGGCTTGGGCTATGCTCCCGAGAACCTCTTGGGATTGTCCCGGCAGCTCTATTCATTGTCGCTGATTCAGGAGCAGGTGCCGCTCAGCAGCCATTTCCTGTGGCTCGATCTGGGAAGCGGTGACATGGTCATGGCCTTCCTTGTGGGCCTGAGCATGTGGGTTCTCCAGAAAATGTCCACGCAGCCCTCCGGCGATGCTCAGCAGCAGTCGATGAACTTCATGATGCAGTGGGGTATGCCTCTGCTCTTTGGCTTCATGTCGATAACTTTCCCCAGCGGGCTCTCCCTCTACTGGGTGCTCACGAATGTGATAAGCATTGTGATACAATACCGCGTGACTGGCTGGGGGTCTTTGAAGGCGCCGTCTCTGACTGGCCTGAAAGAAAGGTTGCCGTGGGTGGCGGGGGGCCCGGCGGGTACAGCGGGAGTCCCGGAGAAGGTGAAGAGCAGCAGCGCTGTCGCTTCCGACCCCGAGGAAGCGGCTGGGGGCGGCGCGACCGCCGGAAGCGAGGCAGTGAGCGGAGGTGACGGGAGTTCCCGCCGAAAGAAGGTGAGTCATGGAAAGCATCGAGATAAGCGCAAAGTCCGAAGAAGAAGCGGTTAGTCTCGCTCTGGCCGAATTGGGGCTGAGCCGTTCTGAGGTTGAAGTGGTTGTCGTGAAGAAGGGGAGGACGGGCCTCTTTGGCCTTGGGTCTGAGGAAGTGAGAGTGAGAGTGACGCCGCTTGCGCTATTGCCGCAGGAGCAGGTTGATGTGGGGAATATGACCAAAGAAGTCTTGGAGAAACTCCTTTCTCTGATGGGAGTTCCTGGCTCTATCAGCCGCGAGGCAAGAAGCGGCGACCAGGCTGCCGTCTCACTGAACATAGAGGGCGAAGATTTGGGTATCCTGATCGGAAGGCGTGGTGAAACCCTTTCCTCGCTACAGTATGTGGTCAACCTGGTAGTCAGCAGACGCCTCAAGTCCCGCGCCACCACGGTCATCGATGTCGAGGGTTATCGGCAGAGGCGCTACGAGTCATTGCGCCTGCTTGCCCGGCGTCTGGCGGATCAGGTGAGGAGTACTGGCAGGCCAGTGACTCTGGAGCCGATGTCTCCGGGCGAACGCAGAATCATCCACCTTGAGTTAAGAGACAACCCTCACGTGACCACTCAGAGTGTCGGTCAAGGCGAGGCCCGGAAGATAGCCATAGTCTTGAAGGCCAACGTCAAGGACACTCCGTCCTGATTCCTTTGTCCGCGTTTGCCACAAAATCACCGGTGCGAATTGACTGTGGCATGGGCGTTGCCTGGAAGCGGAAATCTCAGCATCAACAACCAAGCAGGAGGTACGGATGAAGTTCAGCAACATCATTTATGAGAAGAAGGAGGGGGTGGCGAAGATAACGCTGAACCGCCCCGACGTGCTCAACGCCCTGGATCCGAAAACGCTGGAGGAGTTGTACGCAGCGTGTCAGGATATCGAGAACGATATGTTGGTGAGGGTGGCTATCATTACCGCGAAGGGCAGGGCTTTTTGCACTGGCGCCGATCTCACAGGCATAGCCAACATCCCTCCCGACAAGCCCCGCGACTACTTCCTCCGCCTCTGGAACAAGACCTTCAGCGCTATCGAGAACGTCAGCGTGCCGACGATCGCAGCGGTGAACGGCATGGCCTATGCGGGCGGCCTTGAGCTCGTTATGGTCTGCGACCTGGCCATTGCTGCCGAGGATGCGAAGCTCTCTGACCAGCATGCAAACCGCGGCCTGGTTCCAGGTGGTGGCGCCAGCCAGAGGCTTCCCCGGCTCATCGGCATCAGGAAGGCCAAGGAGCTACTCTTCAGCGGTGACCGTATCACACCGGCTGAGGCGGCGAGGCTCGGTCTCATCAATAAGGTAGTCCCGGCCGACAAGCTGGAGGAGGCGGCGAACGAGCTGGCGAAGAAGCTGGCGGGCAAGAGCCCGATGGCCCTGAAGGCTGTCAAGAAGCTGGTCAATCGCGGAATGGAAAGCAGTCTCGACGCTGGCCTGGAGATGGAGATGCTGGCGATGACTGCGCACGGCACAACTGAGGATTTCAACGAAGGGGTGAAGTCTTTCCTTGAAGGGCGCCAGCCGCAGTTTCCCGGGAGGTAGGCGCCGGCATGGAGCTTTGACAAGTAACTTACGATATGCTAAGTTGCATCTGAAAAGGCAGTGACGGAGACGAGTAGGTCGGGTTCGCCACTCAGCGAGTCTGGTAGGGTGCGAGCAGATGTGACCGGCCCGGTCGAAAATCCCTCCTGAGCCGCCAACCGAAATCCTTGCCTGCGGCGAGGGGAGTAGGCTTGGCCGGCCTCGTCAGCCGTTATCCCGGACGGGGTATGATTGTGTGCCCGTATGAGAGCCCCGACAAGTCGGGGAAGTAGGGTGGTACCGCGGGATTGGAGTCCCGTCCCTTCGGGGATGGGACTCTTTCTATTGGCGCGGAGGACTTGATGTTCAAGCCTGTCGGCAGCAGGGTCAGTTTCCCCGAGCTTGAGCAGCGCATACTCAGCTTCTGGCAGGAGAGGCGTTGCTTTGAGCGGAGCGTGGAGCAGCGCCGGGGCGGGCCTCCATTCGTTCTGCACGACGGCCCTCCGACGGCCAATGCGAGCCCCGGCATTCACCACGTCCTGGCCAGGGTGTTCAAGGACCTGTTTCCCCGCTACAAGACCATGAAGGGGTACTACGCACCGCGCAGGGCGGGATGGGATACGCACGGCCTGCCTGTCGAGCTAGAGGTTGAGCGTGAGCTGGGCCTGAAGAGCAAGCCTGAGATCGAGCGCTATGGCATCGCTGAGTTCAACAGCCGGTGCCGTCAGAATGTGCTCAGGTACGTCAAGGAGTGGGAGGAGCTCACGGACCGCATCGGCTTCTGGATCGACATGAAGCATCCCTACATAACGTTCGACAACGGCTACATCGAGACCTGCTGGTGGATAATCAGGCAGTTGTGGGACAAGGGCCTCGTCTACCAGGGCTACAAGGTCACGCCGCACTGTCCTCGCTGCGGTACGTCTCTCTCGTCGCATGAGGTGGCGCTGGGCTACGACGAGGCCGATGACCCGTCGGTGTGGATCAAGTTCCGTCTAACAGAGGATTCGAGAAGGGCGTTGTACAGCAGGCTCAGGGTGGAGAACGGCAATGTTGACACCTTCTTTCTGGCATGGACGACCACTCCCTGGACGCTTCCTGCCAACGTTGCCCTCGCGGTGGCCCCGGATGCTGAGTACGTCTTGGCTCAAGCAGGTGCCGAGAGGCTGATACTGGCAAGGGCACTGGTTTCAGAGTCTGTCAAAGGGCAATTCGAGGTAATCGGGACAATAGCCGGCTCTGACCTCAAGGGGCTCCATTACGAACCCCTGTACAAGCCGCATCCGCCGTACGAGCAGCCGCCAAGACCTGCATATCGCGTTGTGCTGGGTGATTTCGTTTCGATGGATGAGGGCACTGGGATTGTCCACATCGCTCCTGCCTACGGCGAGGTGGACCTCGAGGTCGGCAAGGCTGAAGCTTTGCCTCTCGTCCACAGCGTCCTCCAGAACGGCGAAGTCCTGCCCATCTCGCTTCTCTTCACCGTGGAGCGGTTTCGGGAGATTAGTGATCAGGATATGCGTACATACGGTCCCCACTTGGTGCCGGGTGCTGGGAAGTTCGTCAAGGACGCTGACCCCCTCATTCTGGAAGACCTGAAATCCAGGGGGTTGCTGTATCGCAGCGAGCGAATCAGGCATACCTATCCATTCTGCTGGCGGTGCAATACGCCGCTTCTGTACTACGCCAAGCCGTCGTGGTACATCAAGACCATGGCGAAGAAGGAGCGGCTCATTTCGGGCAACGCCGAGATAAACTGGTACCCCGAGTACATCAAGGACGGACGCTTCGGCGATTGGCTTCAGAACAACGTTGACTGGGCTTTCTCCCGCGAGCGCTACTGGGGGACTCCGCTGCCGGTCTGGCGTTGTACGAGCTGTGGCTGCGATGATTGCGTCGGCAGCGTTGATGAGCTTAAGGGTAAGCCGGGCATCAAGGGTGTGGACGGCCTCTCGGATCTGCACCGTCCATACATAGATGAC
>CAZBET010000038.1:0-10442 GCA_964490995.1 uncultured Dehalococcoidia bacterium | reverse complement strand
CCAGGCTCTTGTGGCCGGGGATCTGCCGGAGCGAGAAAACATCGCCGCCGTTTATTAGGCAGTTGGTGGCGGGGTTGTGGCGGCAGAGGTGAGCGTGGCTGCGCTTCACTCCTGACTTCCCGGCGAGGCGAGTGAACATCAGCTTCACGGAGTTGACGCTCATTGGCTTGCCCTGCGGGGTCAGATTTCAGAGGGAATTGACAGCGCACCTCGAAGTGGCCTGGGGGTGTCTGGGGCGGCCCCTCTTCAGACGTCTTCGCCGTGGGCGATGGGGGCACCATCCTGTACTAGGGGGAGGTCCAACCCTGCTCCGAGTGGAACACGAATTGTGATGGATGTGTCAACATCCTTGACATCATCCTCTTCGGGCAGCACTTCGGGGAGGGATTTGGCTGACTTGACAGAGGATGCCGACTGCAGGCGGGCAATCAGGCGTAGGCCACAGTGTACAATAGACAGAGCTTCTGGCCTGGTGTCTAGCCTTGCCACTTAGGTGCGCTTGTGTACCCAAGTGTAACACGGAAGCACTCGTGAGGCAACCGACGGCGCGCCGAGTCCGCCGGCTACGAGTGCTGGTCGGCGCATTCATCTGTGGGTTACGCTACGGACGGTCGTGTAGCCTTCAGCGCAGGCTTCCTCGCTGTTCCACAACCTACATGAACTTCTGAACGTGGCCTAACGGACTGCCATGCCAGTCGGTGACCTGAAATGAAAGAGGCGGGACAAGCAACTCGCCTCCTGGCATTTCGTGGCCGTCCCACCAATGCGGCCAGCGACCTCCCTCACGCTTTCGTCACACTACGGCAGCAGTTCGCTCAAGTGTCCGTCTCACCGCCTCTTGAATGCTTCTGACCGGGGTTCGCGCCATTCTTGAGGCCACGGGCAGCCCAGAGTACGACGGTGCGGACGTTCGCAGAGTCGCAGCCCTCACCCCCGCTGACCGGCCTCTGAGCCTTCTAACGCGTGCGGGCTGCCAAACAGCCTCAGGCCCGTAGAAACGGCTGAGACAAACTGCCCCGTCTATCTACGCCCTGCCACCGCGACCACTCGTCTCTTCAGCAGCATCACCATGCTCGCGGCAAACAGCGTGATCATCGCTGCTATGCCCACCTGTGATGTGACAGGAACCGCAGGGGGCTGGTGCACTTCCGTAACCACCTCGTTGGTCGGGACGTCACGCAGCTCATTACTGCTGACGACGCCCTGGTTCGCCACTTGCATAACACTGATAGGGCTGTTGATCGTGACCCGGAAGCGGACTTCCACAGCGCCGCCGACTGGTATGCTGCCCACAGCCACGACAACGGGCGGGACGCCGTCGTTGCCGCCTGTCACGGCGCCCTGGCTTGTGGATATGGAGCCGGCGACCAGCTTGGTGTTCGGGTCGGGGGTGTCGGTGAAAACGACACCCGTAGCCTCGGCATCACCGGTATTGCTAATCGTGATCGCGTAAAGGAGGGTGTCGCCGGGCGAGGCCATGTGGTCGCCATTGGCATCAGTGTAAAGCGAAACGGTCTTCCGGGCCTCGAGCACAGGGGGTGCTTTCACCGTTGTCTTCTCCGGGTCCTCGCCCTCCGCCCCCTGGTCCGAGGTGATCTTGACATCGTTCCTCAGAATGGCGCCGCCGGGTATGTCCCAGCTAGCCTGCACTTTAACATCGATGGTGCCGGAAGCCCCGGGGGCCAGCGTGCCGATAGTCCATACGTTGTCCGTGCCGGCGTAGGGCGGCGGGTTGGCCGACACGAAGTGCACATTGGAGTCGTAGAACTCCGTGACCACGACTCCGGTGAGCGTGGTCGTCCCGAGGTTCTGGTAGGCAATGTGGTAGGTGAGCATCTCGCCCGGGAAGACCGCGACAGCCGAGCCGTCCTTGGTCACTACCAGCGAAGGCCTGATCAAGGTCTCTGCCGTTGCGGTGACCGGGCCGTAGGGATTTCCTGCCGGGTCCCTCCAGGTTGCGAGAGCGGTATTCACCAGAAGCGTTTCCGGCGGGAGCCCGAAATCGACAGAGGCGGTCACCTGAACCGTGACACAGGTATGACCGGCGATTGTGCCGAGGTCCCAGAGGACGGTGCCATCGAGATGGGTGCCGGATGGGTTGGAGCTGACGTACGTGAGACCGACAGGGAGCAAGTCGTAGAGGGTCGAGTTCACCGCGTCGGTGCCTCCGATGTTGCAGACCTCGATGTCATAGGTCACCTGGTCGCCCTGCCGCGCCTCAGCAGGCCCCGTCTTCTCCAGGGCAAGGTGGGGCGGGCTATTGACCAGTGTCTCCTGCACGTCGCTGGCCGGTCCGTAGGCGCCGCCAGCGCCGTCTTTCCAGGTGACGCTGGCCACATCGTCAAGCAGAGTGCCGTCGGGGACAACGTTCACGGACACCATCACGGTCACTGTTGTGCAGGCGCCCGGAGCAATCGCCCCGAGGTCCCAGGTGACAGCGTGGGCCACGGGATCATACACACCGGCAGGAGCCGAACTAACGTAGGTCACCCCGCCCGGCAGGAGGTCCGTCAGATTACCGTTGAGGGCGTCGGTACCGCCGATGTTGCACACTTCAATGGTGTAGCTGATGGTGTCACCCTGCATGGCCCTTGCCGGCCCCGTCTTGTTGATAGTGAGCTGAGGCCGCGTGTAGACCGTGGTCGGCCACACAGCAGTCGCCGGGCCGTGGTTCCGGCCGAGGGAGTCCTGCCACAGAACGCTTGCCGTGTTAACCAGCGTGGTAAGGTTGGCAACAGTCCCGTCCACTGTGGCTGCAAGCAGGATGTCCATCGAGCTATAGGCAGGGATCGTGCCCAGGTTCCAGGTGACAAAGCCGCCTGCATGCGTGCCAGGCGGCGTCGAGCTGTCGTAGGTGAAGCCGATGGGCAGGGCATCGACGAGTGTCGCGTTGAGTGCGTCCGAACCGCCTATGTTGGTGACCTTGATGGTGTACTGCACAGTCTCCAGCGGGAAGGTTGTCGCGGGCCCGCTCTTCTCTATCACCAGAACGGGACTGGTATGCACTGTGGTATCCCAGGACGCGGTCGCCGGTCCCACAGGATTGCCCAACTGGTCCTCGGCGGTCACGCTGAACGTGTCCGTGAGAACAGTGCCATCGGGTGTGTTCTGGGCGACATATACCGTGAGCCAGCCGGGGATCGAAGCGCCGGCTGACAGGTTCCCCAGGTGCCAGGTGACGGTATTAGTCTCGTGATTGTAGACCGCGCTGTGGCTGGAACTCACGAAGGTGACCCATGGCGGGAGCTGGTCCACGAGGACCACGTTGTAGGCGGTACTGCCCCCCACGTTCGTCAGGGTCCCGGTGTAGGTTATCGTCGAATCAACTACAGCCTCCTCCGGACCGAACTTGGTGATCACAAGTTCGGGCTCGGTATATATGATGGTGTGCCACTCGGCCGAAACGGGGCCGTACGTCCCGCCCAGTTCGTCCTGCCAGGTCACGTTGGCGGTGTCGAGCGCGTCTGTACCGTTCGTCACCACCGGAATGACCTGCACGGTCAGGGGGACTGCCGGAGAGCCGCCCGGAGGGATCGTCCCGAGGTTCCAGGTGACGGTATGTGTCACGGGGTTGTATACGCCCGGCGGATTGGAGCCGACATACTGGACTTCGGCGGGCAGGGTATCGGTCAGCACCACGTTCGTTGCGTTGGCGCCGCCGACATTTGTCATCGTCAGGGTGTAGGAGAACACTTGCCCGGGAAGGGACTCACTGGGCCCGGTCTTCTCCAACGTGAGTTGCGGCTGCGTGTGAACGGTCGTGTCGCAGGAGGCCGTAGCGGGCCCGAGAGGATTGCCCTGGTGGTCCTCCCAGGTAACGCTGAATGTGTCGGTCAGTACTGTGTTGTCAGGGGTGGCGCCGTCTATGTGGACGGTCACCCAGCCGGGTATGGAGACTCCCGGCGGCAAGCTGCCCAGATTCCAGGTGACGGTGTTGAAGACCGGGTCGTAGACGGCCGCGTGGCTGGAGCTGACAAAGGTCACTCCGGGCGCGAGCTGGTCCACAAGGACTACGTTGTATGCCGTGCTGTGGCTGATATTGCTCAAAACGCCTGTGTACGTGATCATGGAATCAACCAAGGCGTGGGCCGGGCCCGACTTGCTGATGGTCAACACAGGTGGCCCGATTGTCACCGGGGTAATCGTAGGGTCGTTGGGCCCCGGGGTGTCTGGGTCGTCCGTGGGAACCGACGCGAAATTCGTGCCGGCGACTGTACCCTGGTTCGCCACCTGCGTGAAGCCGTCGGAGCCGATAGTGACCATGAAGGATACCTGGACCGTAGCCCCGGGGTCGAGGTCGCCGATGGTTACCGCGACCATCGTGTCGCCCGGGTCGTTGCCGCTCGTCACGTAGCAGCCGGGGCAGGTGCTCACGTCAACGCTTCCCACAAGAAGACTGGTGTTCGGATCGGGGGTATCCGTGAATACCGCACCGGCAGCCATGCCGTTGCCGCTGTTCGTGATGACAATAAGGTACTTCAGCGTGTCGCCCGGGCTGGGCACCAGATTGCCGTCCGCATCTATGAACAGGGAATCCGCCTTCGTCGCCCCTACCTGCGGCAATTCAACCAGGCGTAGCACGTCCACGAACGCGTCATCGTCGGCTGTCAGAGTGACCCCCAGCGATTGGCCGGTAGCAGACGCGACGTTGCGGTTGGGGTTCGACACGTCGGCCGAAGCGGTAGCCAGGCCTCGGAACGTGACGGTCTGCGACCCGCCCGGGTTTATTGTCCAGTTGGCGTCCCAGGTGAGGACGTACCCGGTCGCCAGACTGCCAGTAATAGTTGTCGGGTCCGAGGGGTTGCCGCTGCCTGCCACGTACTGCCATCCCGGCGGCATCTTATCCACCAGGTCTGTGCCGACCGAGGGCGCTCCAGCAGTGGCCGGCACGCTGACGACGACGGTGAACTGAGATTCCTGGCCGGCATATACTTGCGTGGGATTAGCCGTCTTCTCCACCTGGAGCGCCACATCGATCCACTCAATGGGCAATGGCAGAGTTGTGTATCCCATGTCCAGGAAGGGGTTGCCTGCGCCCGCTGTGTCGGGGCTCTCCCCCCAGGCCACCGCCACCGGGGCGGTGCTCACGATGTGCATGCCCGTGTTGTCCTTGTCGGGATCGTAGACCTGGACTACCTGTAGCCTGTTCAACTTATAGCTGACGTCGAAGACGCCGTCGTTCGGGCCGTAGTCCACGAACACCGTGGTGTTGTTGTTCAGGGCAGTCACGTATACCGGTGACCCGTTGGAAGTCAGGTTTGACGTGCCCGGAGCCCAACTGACATAGTTATCTGTGCCCAGGAAGTTTGTGGGAATCAGATCGTAGCCCCAATCCCACGTGGCGGACCCGGTATCCCCCGCGGCGATGGCCCAGAACACATACCCGGAGGTGTTGTACACGTAGGCGCCCGAGCCGATGGGGATGTACCGGCCTGTGCCGCTCCTGTACGACCTGGTCGCGCCTGCGTCGACGGTGAAGGACCCCGTCCCGCTCAGGTCTTCGAAGTTGACGGTAATCTGGCTAGCGTTGGGATTGTATATGTAGAGATTGCTGCTTGCGCCAGACCAACTCGGAACCGGAGCGTAGTAGCCTGTGCCCCAGTACGCCCGCGGGGTGATCGTATAGCCCCTCATCTCCCAGCCACTCGTGTCTCGCCTGCCGGTCATCAGTTGTACCTGGACTTTGGCCGAAGCGGTGACCGTTGTGCCCGCCCCTTTCACTTCGTAGATAGCTGTCTGCCCGTGGTTCAGCGTGGTCGCCAGGCCTGGGCCGGCAGGGTCGGCTATGACGATGTTGTTCCCGTTGGCCTGGGACATGACCAGGGCGAACACGTACGTGAAATCCCTGTAAGTGGTCGGCGCGAGAGCTAAATTCTCGCCGGCAGGGATGGCGTAAGTGGTCTCCCAGGCCTGGACGGGATAGACCTCCCAGGCATCGGTGAAGACCGTGCCCTCGTCCTCCGTCCAGGTTGAAACCACGAGCTGCAGCAGACTCCCTGAGACAAATACCCTGTCTCCGCCGTCGTACTTGATGGTAGTGCCGCGCGGCACCGGTATGTTGCTGCTTTCGAAGACGTGCACCTGCCCCTTGTTGAGGGGAACTACCTCGTCGCCTGCCGGGCCGGTCTGGTAGCCATTCTCCCAGTGGTCATAGTAGACCGTCGTGTTATCAGCACTGGCTGTGACACCCACCACGTAGTGCATGCCCGGCCCGGTTGCCACGGGGGGCTCGATATAGTTGAAGACCGAGTATGTTCCGTTGTAGGGCTGAGCACCCAGGTTGTCGCCGGAAGGCAGCGGCACGTAGAACTCCTGGAAACCCGCCGGCAGGGCCGAGACCTCCGGCGTGCCCAGAGCGCCAACAAGGAAGAAAAGCAGCAATAGGGCAAAGAAGACCCTCGCGACCAAGCCAAGCACCCTCATACCAAACCTCCAAGTCGTGCTATCACCGACCGGATGCCAAGCACTCAGACAGGGTCGGCTGACCAGCGACATTGTTTCATGCGGGTCGGTCTTTGTCAACCGTCACGGCCAGTATGACTCTGCATTCTACGCAAGGTTCTGCTGGTCGATTCCCGCTGCGGTTTGCTTCACAAGTGGGGTCGCCTCTCACTACCTCTAAGCAGCACAGCACTATCGGGACTATCGGGGCGGCGACCTGTTGCAGTACCCCACCACGATATTTATACTGCTGCAAGTGGCCCATGGATAGGACAGAGGGCCATCGCTACGAAGGTGAGGCAGATGACCGACAAGCAGATTACGGTCAAGGTGACTCTGGAACTGGACCAGAAGTGGGCGAGCAACCTGAGCCCCGAGGAAATCGTCGAGCACGTCAGAGAGAGCGAACAGCAGCCTTGGCTTCAGGGGCCAGGTCAAGAAGTTCAGCATCGTTGCTGGCAAAGCCGGAAAGCGGTAGAGGGAACCGCGGCCGGTGGCCACACCACTTCACTTCCGGTATCGTCACCCGCCTGGCGGCCGCCCGTGGTTAAGGCAACCGGGCAATTGGCGCTGAGAGCCAGCTCGGCAAACGGAAGGGTGCCCTGCTGCGCAAACGGCATGAACTCCTGAACGTGGCCTGGCGGGTTCCGATGCCACTTGGTGCCATGAAATGAAAGAGGCGGAGCAGGAGCCCCGCCTTTTTCGCTGTCTTTAGGTACGGGTATGTATGTAGGTGCTATCTCACGCCGTTTCTGGCAACCAGCCTTCTCCCTACCGACCACACAAGTATTGCGGCGAGGACAACCGCCAGCCCAGCGGTTCCCCACAGGGAAGACGCCGGCACTGTTGGGGGACGCGGTGGTGCGGAAACGCAACAGACGCCAAAAGGTAGTCCCACCAACTGCGACAAGTTGGGCGTGCTGTCTGCAGTGATCCTGGCCCAAACGTACCCGCTGTATCCATCCACATTCTGTGCGTTCACGCCTGTATTGGAGCACTCTACCCACGAGGAGCCGTCCCACCAGTATAGTCTGAGTGATTGCTCAGGCAGTCCTGCAATCTGAGAAGCGGTGTAGTAGAGCCTGACCTCGATCTCATCGACGTTGGCAGCATCGTCGATGGCGACATCGATGTACACGCCGATGGTGACGCATGGGAGGTCAGCCCCGGGATTGCTGGCGTACCTGATCGCACTCACCGTCGGGTCGCCGTCTCCCTTCTTCACGACCTCGGTGTCAGTTGCGCCGCTGGCGTCAACCACATACTCACCGGTATCTGATTTCTCCGTGTGGCAGCCGTCTATCGGGGCAAGCAGCCACGGGCAGTAGTGGACATTGTCGCTCGCCTCATTCCCAGCACCGTCAGCATTCATGTCAAGCGTGGGATCAGCGTTGCAGGGAGGCACCTCTACGGTGCCCGCGAGGTCTTTTGGCCCGCTGGCGTCACCCCACCAGTTGTTCGTGGCGTCGAGCATGATGGTGTAGAGGTTTCTCACACCGAACGTGTTTCCCACGATGTTGTTCCAGTGCGCTACACTGCCGGGGTCCAGCCCCATGACGATGCCGTCAATGTTGCCCAGGATGTCGTTGCAGGTGATGATGTCGTTGTGCGCCCCCTGGTCGAGCGTCAGGCCGATGTAGTTGTCGGTCAGCAAGTTGTGGCTGACGATGGCGTCGTTGCTGGGGGCAATGCCCACGTCGCACTGGCTGATGGTGTTGTACTCTATCAAGACGCCCGGGGCACAGTACTGATACATCCCGATCCCACACGCAAGCCACTGGGGGGTACCCGCCGGAGTGTAATGGCAGTCCGTAATGGTGTTGCGGCTGATGGTCGCGGCAGCGCCGTCTATCACAATGATGCCGTTGGGGACCTGGGACACGCGCGTGAGTCCCTTGACGGTGTTGTCATGGACGTAAGCCGTAAGGTGGTCGCCACTCAGCATGATGCCGTTCCTGTTGAAACCATCGATGTAGCAGTCGTTGACCTCTATCGAAGTGGCGGCGTTCCAGCCGTCAAGCCAGATTCCGTAGCTCCGAGGCCCCTCGGAGACCGTCGCCATGTTGACCACAGTCACGCCATCGATGGTGCCCGCGGTCTCAGCATACAGTACACCAACCGTGTACTGGTTCTTGGTGGGACGAGGAGCCACATTCGCCCCGTCCAGCTTGAAGCCCTTCACCGTGACGCCAGCAGCGCCTAGGCCCCGGACGCTGACAATGCCGGCAAGCTCTCTACCGGCAAAGACGCCCTTGGGAAGGGCATAGAGCGAGGTAAGCTTGCCGGGCGCAGACGGGAGAACGACGCTCGTGTCGCCCGCGCCCTGGAGCGTCAGGCTCTTGGTGATCACGACCTGCTCATCATACGTACCGGCCGCCACGTTGACCGTGCCGCCAATGTCGACGACGCCGACGCCCGCCTGGATTGTCTTCTTGGGGCCGTGAGTCCCATCCCAGGCAGGGGCCTGCCCGTCCCAGGTGTCGTCACCTGTAGCGCCGTTTACGTAGATGGGTGTCGCCGCGAGCACCGGGCTCCCCGGTACTACTGCTGCGGCCAGCAAGAAGACCAGCACCAGAAGGATGGACACGCCGAGCCCCTTCGCTTTCATTCCCACTCTCCCTGCGTTGTCACTCGTGAACATCTGTTACCATTATACCATTGCCGCTGAGTCAAGGCTTGCGAGACCCTTCTACGGGGTCGCTGGATGGCAAGCGAAGCCGTTCGCCATGGCATCCAGGGGTCCGCTGGGGTGGGCTTCGTAGGGGTCTTGTTTGCGTTACACGAACGACATGGAATCTTGAACGTGACGCAGCGGGTTTCCATGCCGGTTGGCGACACGAAATGAAAGAGGCGGGGACAAAGGCCCCCGCCTCGCTTGTATGCTTCGCTTGGGCTTGTGTCGCCGCCGGTTCAGGCCATCCCTGGCAGCTCCCCCGCGAAGACGCGGTCGTAGCGGTGGATGGCGGCTGCCATTGACAACTGAGCTTGTGTGGGGCTAAAGTGAGAGGCCAGTCCGGGGAGAGATGGATTCCGCCGACGTTTCACGGCCCCGGAATGGACAGCCGGGAGGGTCAAATGAAGACTAAGGTATTCGCGGTAGTCGAGCTCGTGGTCATCGTGGCGCTTGTAATCGCTCTCGTCCTCTCTCAGTACGTAGACTTCAGGAGAGCGGAGCCGGTGGTCCGGGAGCCCGGAGCGCCCGGGGAATCCACCATAAGCTACACCCCACTACCGCGACCCAAGTTTCCCCTGGACGCCGTCAGGCAGTTCGCGTTGCTGCGGCAGTTGACTCAACCTGAAATGGAGAAGGTCACCGACGACATCTACCTCGCACGCGGGTTCGCGATGGGAAACGTCGGAATGGTAGTGACCGGCGACGGGCTGGTGGTAATCGATACTACTGAATCGCGGGAGACAGCCCGACAGATTCTGGAAGAGTTCCGAAAGATAAGTGACAAACCCATCAAGTACATCATCTATACCCACGGCCACATAGACCACGTGCAGGGAACCGAGGTCTTCATGGAGCCCGGAACCGAGGTCATCGCCACCAGCGACGCAGTGGAACTCATGGAGAAGGACATCGGATGGCTTTCCGAATTCCATGTTCGAAGCCGTACAAATCAAGCCGGCCAGGCCGCTCCGGAATACTCCCTTCCACTGCCGGTCGGTTCGCCAATCAGGGCCATCCAAGCGGAAGGAGAGGTGGTCTATCCCACTATCACTTTCGATAAGGAGTACTCCTTCGCGCTCGGCGGAAAGAAGTTTGAACTGTATCACACGTGGGGGGAAACCCCTGACCATCTGATGGTCTGGCTGCCCGACGAGAAGGCTCTCTTCACAGGTGACCTATTCTGCGCATGGTTCCCGAATCTCTCCACACCCATGCTTGAATCACGTCCTGTCAGGCAATGGTACGAATCTCTGGATCGCATGGTCGCGTTGAAACCCGGGTATCTCATTCCCGGACACACTGCTGCGCTGTATGGCGAGGAGAACAT
>CAZBET010000037.1:0-10875 GCA_964490995.1 uncultured Dehalococcoidia bacterium | reverse complement strand
TGCGCCACACGAGGTAGAAGTCATTCGTCACGTAGTCCGGCTGGTGATTGCCGTCGATGAAGCCGAAAACGAATCTCTGTCCTCTGGGGAATCCGACCCGCTTTGAGTCCTCGACCATGGTTACGATGTTGTCGAAGCCCCGAGTTGCCTGCCGGTAAACCTGCAGCAGCGACCGGCCCCTGAGGAACGCCTCGTAGACATCGCACATCCTCACACCATGTGCGTCTTTCGTCTCGTCGCGTTTGGGGTCGAAGACGTCCACCACGAACACCTTCTTGCCGTGCTTCCGAGCGTAGCGCGCCAGCTTGGCGGTGCCCCCGCCCATGAACGCGCCAATCTCCAGGATGTCGCCATCGAGCTCCTGCAACGCGCGTTGTTCCATGAAGTCGACCAGCGCCCCGTAGCCCACGAAGTCGTTGCCGCCGGGTTCTGGTTGCGCGGGTTTCCCCAACGAGCCCTCCGAGGAAGTCATAGATACTCCGCTTCTCTCGAACACGCCCCAAGCCTTGGCCAGGGCTGCGATCGCGATTATCAGCGCTGCCGAAGTCCAGGTAGCCCTTTCGCTGGGGCATTCCTGCTGCTCGGGCAGCTTGACGCCACGCGCGAAGCCGGGCTTGCCATCTCGAAGGCGCAACGCCCAGTCGAACAGCAGCTTGGCTCTTTGGTGCTCGCCGATGAGGCACAAGGCGACTATCAGTTCGCTGGTCTCGGCGACCGCCGTCACATCCTCGTCGAGCGCGACCTTGCACCCCCATTCCGGGATGACGAAATCCGACCACTCGCGGTCAATAAGCTGGCTGGCCTCTTTCCCCTTGAGGACGCCGGTGAGGACGGGGTAGAACCAGTTCATGGCATAGCGCCGTTTGTTCTCGCCCATCCTGTCGAAGAGGTCGGGGCGCTCCGTGATGGCAGCGAACAGCTTGCTGTTCGCTGCCTCCCAGTCCGGCTTGTCTATCCCCAGCGTCCGCGCTACGTTCAGGCTGTTGCAGATGCTGTGCCAAATGCAGCAGCAGGAGGTCAGGATCGCCCCAGGCCAGGCTTTGCCCTGCGGGCTCAGCGCCCACCAGACCTCTCCCGTGGGCTGCTGCAGCCTCAGAACGAAGTCGGTGGCCTTCTCGACTGTGGGCCACATCTGCCGGAGGAACGCGAGGTCCCGCGTCGCCAGGTGATGGAACCAAATCCCCGTCCCTATGTAGGCGGCGAAGTTCGAGTCTTTCGCCAGCTCCTTGGGCGTGTCATCAGCATAGCTGGAATACCAACTGCCGTCGGGGTTCTGCGTGTCGTGTGACCAGAGGTAGGCCGTTGCGGCTTCCCCGTGCCTGCGGCAGAGGTCGAGGGCTATCGCAGCTTCGACGTGGTCCCAGGGGTCTGTGATGGCACTTAGATGCCAGGGAATAGCGCCGGACGCGAGTTGGTTGGCGATGATGAAATCGGCTTGGGCGTCGATCAGGGCCTGGAGGTCATCGTGTGTCTCTTTGGGCCTGGGATACATCAACGTGGCGACCGTTCGGCTGCGACGAGCGGGAATCGAAGGATAGGGTAGCAAACGCGAACGGCGTTGTCAATGAAAGGGCGTTTCCCTTGAACAGTCAGTCCAGGTACGGAAGGCCTTCCTCTGGCGTGGCGATGCGGGTGGTGAGGCCGTAGGGGCAGACCATTTGTCTGCCCAATCGTGATCGAGGGCGAACACATCGGTTCGCCCCTACGGATTCGCGCGGACCGCAGGCCCGCTTGCCTTCGCCTTGAGCCCTCCGGGGGTGGGCGAGGCCCAGCTACATGAACTGGACGACGGCTTTGCCGAATACGGGCCCGACGAAGTAGCGCATGAAGGGCAGGAACAGCGCCGAGTAGCGTCGGGAAAGCCCGCTGGAGTAATCACGCAGGTAATCGCGGAAGGTCTTCCGCTGGAACCGGAGAAGCTCCTGGGTCTTCGCGGTCTCATACCAGTCCAAGTAGTAGGGCTCCCGGCTGAATTTGCCGTCCGGTGGTAGCGGCAACCCCAGCACACCCAGCATGTTTCCCACCATGTCTTTGTAGAGCATCCGCTGGTCCGGTCCGCCGCTTACGACCAGCGTGTTTCCCTTGACGGCGTCGAAGCGCTTGACGGCGTTGACTATCGCCACGGCCAGGTCGTCGGGATGACAGAACTCCAGCCGGTTGTTCAGGGGGATCTCGAACATACGCCTCAGGTCGCTCACTTCGAATGTGAAGTACATGACGGCTGTCAGGCGCAGGATGAGGTAGTCCATTCCCGACTGTTTGATGATGTCCTCTGCTTCGAGCTTGGTCTCGGCATAGGGCCCTTGAGGCTTCGGCACGTGCTTATCGGGGCAAAGCGGTTCGGTCGTGGCAGGGGTGGGCCCGAAGACAGCCACCGAAGACGTAAACACGAAGGGGACGTGTCCGCCTCGCTCATGCATCAGGTCAACGAGCAGTCTGGTGCCGCCGATGTTGACCTTCCTCGCCAGGTCAGGCTTTTCGTCGGCCAAAGGCGGCAGAATGGCGGCCATGTGGACTACAGCGTCCACGCCTTCCAGCGCATTGCGCACCGAATCGGGTTGGGTGATGTCTCCCCACACGACCTCTGCTCTACCTTCGAGCTGTGCTGCGCTCTCTCTGTTGCGCGGGGTGTCCAGGTCGAACACTCGGACATGAAACCCGTCTTTGAGAAAGGCCTTGCACACGTTTGTCCCCAGCCGCCCGGCCCCGCCTGTTACCAGTACGCGCACTTTGTACCTCCTGCGAATAACCGCCTAAGTCCGCTGGTTCTCCAACCGTCCGTGCCACGCCGCATTGCTCAGCGCTCTGCGCGACTGTATGAATACTGCGGCGTTCTGAAGGCTAGCCTCGCGATGGCCAGCGCCCTGGGCCAGATTGCCCTGGGAAGGACGATCCCGTGGCCTGCGGAGCCAGCGACCATGGGTTCGGTGACTATGGTTGACTGGCCTCCATTGACTTTGACTGTTGTGTATCTGCCGGGTGCACAGTAGATGCGAGCTTCGCCGTCATCTTGCGGGTGCAAGGGGACGGTGTAGATGTATGAGCCGTCCTCTGTCCTGGCCTCCTGAGAAAAGACCTTGAAGCCCCAGTAGCGGTGCCCCGTATTCTTCACAACCACAAAGGGATAGATCATTCTCCACCTTGGCTTTTCCCTGAGCCTGAATGTGAGGAAGAAGTGAACACCGTAGTCCCGCGGCCGTCGGGCTGGCCTCAACCTGCTAATGGCTGCCACGCCTCCATGAAGGAAACTGAGGATCAGTTCGAACACCGTATCATTCTCATTCCCGATGTGGTTGATGTTCAGGTGCGACCTGTTGACCCCTGTGAAGAAGAGGTTCTCCGCGACTGAACCGTCGGGGTTGGACTTGACCAGGCCGGCTGAGGCCAGCTCAATGACACCGTCGGAATGGCGCCATGAATGGCCGCCGACGGCGACGAACTCGGGCACGCAGGAGGCATCGACGTTGGTGTTCAGATCCCATAGCACTCTGCTGTCCGGCCTTAGTTCCACTGCTGCCCTGGGGAGAAGCCTGGTGGTTTCTCTAAGGTTGAATCGCTCGTATTGCAGGGTTCCCATGTGAGGCGTGGCCAGCGTAAGCAGCTTCTGCACTCTGGGTTTCCCCCCCATTGCGATGTATTGGCGGGCCACGATTCCGCCCATCGAGTGGGCAATAATGGAACACCTGTTGTTACCTGAGAGCTTGCTGGTTCTGTCAATTGCCTCCCCCAGCCGGGAGGCATACGTCGCTGCTGTGTCCGGCGTTCCCCGGAGACCGTTCGTGTACTCAAACTGCCACACGTTGAATTGGTGTTCTCTTCTTTGCAGCAAATCGTCCAGTCGTTTGAACTGCTTGTCGCATATGCCTGGTCTGGACGAACCCGGGAGCCTGAAGCCGTGCACCAGGACGACATCATCCTTGCGGAATAGAGGGCCTTTGTGCCACAGCTCCCAAGAGAAGTCCCTGGGCCCGTAGTTGAGCATCCGGTACCTTACGCTGATGTCTTGATCCTCGGCGGGACAGGGGACAGCTTCACGTCGTCCTCTCACCGTGCTCCAGCGGCCCCACCTTCGTGATTCGGGATTGTAGCATTCTTGCTCCAGTACCAGCGAGACCCTCAGGGTGCAGGATGACCCCGCGGGGGCAGACAGGACATATTTCCCGTTCTCGTCGGTGCGAGCAGTCGCTACGATTTGAAGGCCCAGCCAAGCGGTCACTTCCGCCCCTGCTATCGGGATATCTACCTGGGGGTGATACACCCCGTTTCTGTCTTCGTCCTTGTAGACGATGCCCGAAATCACCGCTGTCGGCATAGCTCCTGGCACCGGTGCCTGCGAGCATGGTTTCAGGTCAGGCATTGCTTCTTGGAGCATCTCGTCTCTCGCGCAAGCCGCCATCGGTTCTCTTACTGCGGCAAAGTCGGGGCGAAGCGGTCGCTCAGGCGTCGATGCTTTCCTAGTCGTGCCGCACGTCATCTGCGGTCGCCTCCCCGGCCTGCAACAGCGCCTCCAGCGCTTCGGAGATCAGTAGCAGTTGAGGGCGGTCTATCACGTTGAGCAGCTCTCGGGCCCGGTCGCGCGCCAATTGCCAAAGGCTACTCATAAGCTTCTGCCCCTTATCGGACAGACGGCATAGAACAACGCGCCGGTCGGCCGGATCACTGTCGCGGAGCACAACCTCGCGCTCCACCAGGCGGTCTACTACCCCTGTGGCGGTGGCCAGGCTCACACCCAGGGCCGAGGCGATGTCGCTCATGCGCGAAGGCCCGCTCAGGAAGAGAAGAAAGACGGTCTTGAGTTGTGGCATGGTCAGGTCGAGCTGGAGCCATTGCTTGGGCAGGATGGGGAAAAGCTCGCGAAATGCTTTGTCACCAAGCTGGAGGATGTTCTCGACAAGTTCGGCCTTGCGTTGTGGTCCAGTCACCCGCAACCCCTTGCGTGCCAATTTCTGGTAGGCCGTACTATAAGCATTGAGCAATCTGTTTGTATCGCACTAACTATTTACATGATACCAACTAAGTGGCTGGTTGTCAATACCCTGTCGCGGTGGGGAAGCAGACAACTGGAGGAAAGGTTAAGTTGGAGGAAGGAGCTTGAGGTGTTCAACGACAGCGTGCCGTCGGCGGTTAATGCCATGGGCGCATGGCCATGCGCCCCTACGCATTCGACGGTGCCCGTACTTCCGGATCGCAGCATTGGCAGAGGAGAAGGGCTGCCTGCAAGCCCATCTGGTTGCTGGACGGTCGAAGCGGGTTCGCCTTGACACTCGTCCGCCTTTCAGGCACAATAGTGCTTTGCGGGTATGGCGGGACCGTGCCGCCCTGAGCAAGGCGGCGGTTCTCGGGGCAACGCTGTGTGGCGCAGGCTGTCATGGATCTTATGCAGGCCATCAAAGAGCGCAGGAGCGTACGCAGATACAGGCCTGACCTCGTGAGCGACCAGGCGGTGAACGCTGTGCTTGAGGCCGCCAGGTGGGCGCCGTCATGGGCGAACACGCAGTGCTGGCGCTTTGTGGTGGTGCGGGATGCTGAGACAAAGGAGAAGCTGGCCGGCGCCGTGATATCCCTGGTCCCGGGCAGGGAGAACCGCGCGGGTGCGGCTATCAGAAGCGCTCCGGTTGTGATAGTGGCGTGCGCTGAACTGGGCAGGTCGGGCTACTACAAGGGCCAGCGGGCGACAGACAAGGGTGACTGGTTCATGTTCGACGTGGCGCTGGCCATGCAGAACCTGACGCTGGCCGCCCACGCTGCCGGGCTGGGGACGGTACACGTTGGCCTTTTCAATGCCGGAGAGGTGGGCAGGATACTGGGTGTGCCCGAGGGGGTTGTAGTCGTGGAGATGACGCCCTTGGGTTACCCGGATGAGAAGCCAGCGGCCCCTTTGCGGAAGGAGCTTCCTGAGATCGTTTTCCATGAAGGATACGGCAGAAGGTGAATGTGACCAGGCCGGGGTACCTACAATGACAGAGGTAAGTCTATGAGCTCAGTCGTCAAGAAGCGGCGCAAGAAGATGGCAAAGCACAAGTACCGCAAGCTGATGAAGAAGACTAGGTGGCAGAGACGCCATCCTTAAGTGCGGCCTTAGTCGGATAAGCTTCATCAGGGCAACGAAGGCGATGTGTTATGTGGAATGTGATCGGGCAGGCCGAGGCTGTGGCTTTGTTGAGCCACAGCCTCGCTACCGGCCGTGTGGCTCATGCCTATCTCTTTGTGGGCAAGCCACATGTGGGCAAGACCACCCTCGCTCTCAGTCTGGCGCAGGCCTTGAACTGCGAAGAGGACGAGCGGCCTTGTGGCCGCTGTAGTTCTTGCGTCCGTATTGCTGCAGGCAAACACGCGGATGTGCAGATAGTCGGTCGGCTTACCGACGGCAGCTCCGGTGAAGGCGCCTCCAGGAAAGAGATCGGCATCTCGCAGATAAAGGAACTTCAGCAGTCTGCGGGGTTGCAGCCCTACGAAGGCAAGCACCGGGTTTTCATTATCGACGGCGCCGAATATCTGAACGAGGAATCGGCCAACTGCCTGCTCAAGACCCTCGAGGAGCCACCTCAGGGGGTATTCATCGTCCTGGTTACTGCGAACGACGCCGCTCTGCTGCCGACGATTGTCTCGCGATGCCAGCGGGTCGAGCTCTTCCCTGTCCCACATCACCTTGTGGAACAGGCTTTAGTCGAGCGGTGGAGGGTCGAACCTGAAAAGGCCAGGCAGCTCAGCAGGCTCTGCCGTGGGGGCATTGGCTGGGCAATCTCGGCGTCCATCGATGACGGCATTGTGGAGGAACGCTCTCTCAGGCTGGCTGAATTGCAGGGCATGGCGGTTGCGGACCTCGAGAAGCGGTTCGACTTCGCTGCGAGGCTTGCGTCACGGTTCAGCAAGAGCCGTGACTCGGTCAGGGAAGTGCTGAGCCTGTGGACGGAGTGGTGGCGCGACCTTCTGCTGGCCAGCGCGGGGTGCGTGCAGTTTGCAGTCAACGTGGACCGGGAGCCGACGCTCCTCGAGCAGTCGCAGCACTATACGATTGCCGAAATCCACGGCTTCATCGAAGCCGTTCGTTTGGCTCAGGCGCAACTGGAGCAGAACGCGAACGCGCGCTTGGCGCTGGAAGTCCTGGTTCTGAGCATTCCGACCGGCGCGGTGGCGGAGAGGACAGCGCGCACGCGCTGATGTCGACTGAAATGAGCAAGGTTGTCGGTGTAAGGTTCAAGCCAGCGGGGCAGATATACCACTTTGATGCCGGGGACATGGGGCTGGAGGTCGGCGACGGGGTTGTGGTGGAGACCGCACGCGGTCTGACTCTGGGCGAGGTCGTGGTTCCCCCGCAGGAGATGGTTTTGGTGGAGGGGGGCGAGCCCTTGAAGCGCATCCTGCGCCGAGCGCAGGAGGACGACCTGAAACGAGTGGAGGAGACGAAGGCCAGGGAGAGCGAAGCACTGGCGAAGTGCGGGGAACTGGTGGCGGGGTTCCAGCTTGAGATGAAGCCGCTCGCGGCCGACTTCAGCCTGGATGGCAACCACCTTACCGTCTGCTTCAAGGCGGACAAGCGGGTCGACTTCCGGGCTCTGCTGCGCGAGCTATCTGCTGCATTGAAAACGCGCGTCGAGCTGCGCCAAGTGGGCGCTCGGGATGCAGCCAAGCTGGTTGGTGGCGTTGGCAGGTGCGGCCGCGCGTTGTGCTGCATCACACACCTCTGCAAGTTCGAACCTATCTCCATGAAGATGGCAAGGGAGCAGGACCTGCCGCTCAATCCCGCGAACATCTCCGGAGTGTGCGGCCGTCTGCTTTGCTGTCTGGCATTTGAGAACGAGGAATATCGCGCCATGAAGCAGAGGCTGCCCGCGCTGGGGAAGACCATCCGCACGAGGCTGGGAGATGGGAAGGTGATCGCCTCCAACCCGCTCAAGGGGACGGTGGTGGTGCAACTCGAAAGCGAAGCGACGCTCGAGCTCCGCCTGTCCGACATCGAACCTCCCAGCGGCAACCGGCCCCAGTAGACCTCATTGCGTCCGACTGGAAGGAACGCGGCCGAGGGTATTGCATTGTCACTAATAATCTGGTATTCTTTCGTTTGCCGTCTTTGATGGGACGGCAAAGGGGGTGGTGTGGGCTCCACACTATGGAAGCCGGGATATTGTCAATAGACGACACAACTGGGATATCGACCGTTAGCAGAATCACCACGCTGTGGTGGCATTGCGATCGGGGCTTACCTGCGGCGCGTCTCAGAAGTGCATCGTGCGCCAGGAGAGGTGATCTGGGCAAGTGGCAGGAGGGCAAGCTTCTCGATCGCACAATAGCTGGATAGCAGGCGCGTTGGGCCTGGAGCAGCTTTGTTGAGTCTTTGACCACCATTCAGGCGAGGGTGGTCAAATTTTTTGTTTTCCAACAAGTTAGAAGGGGGTGGGAACAATGCACCTGATCATCGATGGTTACAGAGGTGATCCCCTGAAGATGCAGGACGTGGACCTGGTCTACGAGGTCCTGGACACATACCCCTCGCGGATTGGGATGACGAAGATCTCTCCCCCGAAGGTCTCCAAGTACGTCGGCTCCAAGCCCGAGGATTGGGGCGTCTCCGGCTTCGTGCTTATCGCGGAGAGCCACATCAGCATCCACACCTTCCCTGAGCGGGCGTATGTCAACATCGACGTCTTCTCCTGCAAAGAGTTCGATGCCGAACGCGCCATCAAAGACTTCCAGCAGAGGTTCGGGCTCGCCGAAGTCCGGAGCTACATTCTCAACAGGGGCCTGGCGTACGAGAACAATCAGCAGCCTTCTCTGGTCGCGGATTCCGCGGGCAGCAGGTGAATGGTCTCACTTGCCAGGATAAGAGGAAGTGAGGAGCGACCTGTTTCGCCCGCCAAGGGTCTTCGCCGGTGTGGACCCGAGAAGGGCCACCTTGAAGAGAGCCAAGGTGGTGGTTCTCCCCGTGCCCTACGACGGCACCATGGAATACAGGAGTGGTGCCCGGGAGGGGCCCCAGGCAATTATCGATGCCTCCTATTACCTCGAACTGTACGACATTGAGCTGAGCAGAGAAATCAGCGATGTCGGCATCCACACACTCCCCGAAGTGCAGTCCCTTATGAGCGGCCCTGAGGAGATGGCGCAACGCGTCTGCCGGATTGCGACGGGTCTCCTACGAAAGGGCAAGCTGCTGGCCATGTTAGGCGGTGAGCATTCGCTGACGGTCGGCATGGTCAGGGCCCACCGCACGAGCCACCCCCGGCTGTCAGTCCTTAGCCTCGACGCTCACACCGACCTGCGCGACGAGTATCAGGGGACCAGGTACAGCCATGCCTGCACGATGCGCCGGGTCTGGGAGTCCTGCCCGGTGGTGCATGCGGGAGTCCGCAGCTTCAGCCGCGAGGAGCGTGAATTCCTTGCGGCACACGGGATCGAGCCGTTCTACGCAGAAGACCTAGCCGACCCCGATTGCCTGCGACGCCTTGTCTCGAGCCTATCGGACGAAGTGTACGTGTCGGTCGACCTGGACGTGCTCGATCCCTCCATCATGCCTGCTGTGGGCACACCCGAGCCCGGTGGTTTGGCCTGGAACCAGGTTCTGGGGCTGCTGCGCGCGGTGGCCGGCAGCAGGCGCATAGTCGGTTTTGACCTGGTGGAACTCTGCCCCAGAGAGGGACCCAACTCCTGCGCCTTCCTTGCCGCCAAGCTGGCATATAAGCTCATGGGTTATGCTACGGCACATAGCTCTTGTGGCGGACCTCGACTGCGGGGCTGGGGACTCCCGAGGACGTGAGCTGAAGACGGCTGCCGTTAGCTGTTGCCCCGGCGCTGGCGCCGCACCGGCGCCCTTCTAGCCGCCCCCTCAGGTCTTGCACTTGCTGACTTGGATATAGCCTTCCCTGGTCCGCTTGTCTTCGCAGCCAGGCCCGCGGATCTTCAGGGTCACCGAATAGGACCCATTCTTGTCGTAGTTGTGTTGTGGCTTCTGCTCAGTGCTGTCCGTCGACCCGTTGCCGTCGAAGTCCCATTCCCAACTGGTGATGTTGCCTGTTGACTGGTCGGTGAACTGGACCCACGTAGGGCCCTCGCCGGCGGTGGGCTGGGCGAAGAAATCGGCCTTGCACGCGGTCGGTCCGACTCTGGGGGTAGGCGACAGAGTGGTGGTGGGAAGGGGTGTGGGGAGGGGGGTGGCTGAAACCGCCGGTGTGGTCGGCGGCGAAGCTGTGGGGCTGGGGGCGGGCGTTCCGGTGGAGATGGGTGTGGAGATGGGTGTGGGGCTGGGCGTCACTCCGTGCTGCCTACAGGCGGTGGCGGCGAGGAAGCCCGCAGCCAGTAAGGTGACAGCGAGGATGAAGACGACAACGGAGAAGCAGCGTCTCACGCTTTTCATTCTAACATTGGGGCGCAGCCGCAATCAATTGCGGCCCTCGAAAGGAGTGTGTTGATGGCAGATCAAGGTAAGGGGGCGGGTTTCTTCGAGAGAGGAGCGGCCGGGCTGAGGAGAGCCCTGACCTCTTGCGCGGTGAGGGGGCGGACCTCTCCCTCTCTGAGGTCGCCGAGTTGGATGCCCCCCATACGGACTCGCTTGAGGGCGAGGACACGGCGCCCGACCTGCTCAAACATGCGGCGCACCTGCCGCTTTCTCCCCTCGTGCAAGGTGATGCTGTAGTTGAACGGGCCGGCGTGCACCTCCGTGACCGTCGCGGGGTAGGTCATGCCATCGTCGAGTTCGACGCGTTCCTCGAGGTTGCGCCTCTGTCCTTGTGTAAGTCTGGCGTCAATGGAGACCAGGTACTCCTTCTCATGCCCAAAGCTCGGGTGGGTCAGGCGGTGCGTGAGTTCGCCGTCGTTTGTCAGCAGCATAAGGCCGGTGCTGTCTTTGTCGAGGCGGCCCACCGGAAACAGCCTGACGCT
>CAZBET010000036.1:3437-10908 GCA_964490995.1 uncultured Dehalococcoidia bacterium | reverse complement strand
CAGGAGAAGCGATGCCATTGCCATCAAGACCACAAGTCTCACCCTAGACATGTCTCTTGCTCCCCGTCCAGTACTCCCCGGCTCACCGTGCCGTACCTCTTGGCTTCGGTCCCTGTCATCGGAGAAGCTGCGACAGGCTATGGTGTGTTACAACGACGTCTACTACCAGCGGCGAACGCGGCTCCTCAGCACCAAGTAACCCGCGAGCAGCAATACTATCACGAAAAAGCATATCGCCAAGGCTATGAGAGCCGTAATCCATGCGTCCGAGGTCTCTGTCGGCATGCCAGTTGGGCGTGGCGTGGGTGGCCTGGGTGTCGGCGGCTTGGGCGTCGGTGCAGGCGTGGGCACAAAGGTTGCGATTGCCGTCGCCAGCGGCGTGGGCGCGAGGGTTGGTGTAGCCGCGACGGTCGGTGCAGCCGTCTGCGCCGGTGACGCTGTGGCCTCCGCGAACGTGGGCAGTGGAGTTGGAGTAGTGGCGGGTGCCACAAACGCCGCCAGATTCAACTGAATATCGGCGCCGTGCTGCCAGACGCCGGTGGGCTGTGCCGTGTAGTTGCCTATGGCGAAAACTACCGTGGTTCCGTCGTTGTAGAAGACCCCCAGCCGCGGGTCGATGGCGAGTTCGTACCGAGAGCTAATGTTCCCTGCACTCATGGAAGTCGTGACCGCATACGTATCCAGCTCGATCGTGGCAACTACTGGTGTCCCGTTCGCAACCGGCGAGCCGTTGAGTTGCACAGTCCCGTAGAAGCGGCAGGGAGGGACAACGACCTGAGCTGAAACCATCTGGGGACAGATGAGAGCCAACGCGGCTAGCATCAACACTAGGGCTCGCAGTCGGGCCATTTAGTCCTATTCTCCGGTCGATTCGGCTCAAACAGTATAAGGATTATACCACAAGAAGTCCCAAATGAAATGTGGGCCCGGCAGGATTCGAACCTACGACCAATCGGTTATGAGCCGACCGCTCTGCCACTGAGCTACGGGCCCACTCATTCACCTTGACCGTGTCTCCAGCTTGCGAGCTTCAGAACGGTTGCCGCCCCCTGTCCCATCCCCACACACATCGCCGCCAGGCCATATCTCGCCCGGCGGCGCACCATCTCATGGACCAGAGTCGTCACGAGCCTGGCGCCGGTGCACCCCATGGGGTGCCCCAGGGCAATGGCTCCCCCGTTCGGGTTCACCCTGTTTTCAGCTAGCCCCAGCTCTCTAGCTGTCACTATTGCCACTGCCGCAAAGGCTTCGTTCAGTTCAGCGATATCGATATCGTCAATGCTCAGCCCGGCTCTGTGCAGGGCTTTCCTCGCGGCCTGAACCATGCCAAGCCCCATCACCTTGGGGTCCACGCCGGCCACCGCCATTGAGACCACCCGGGCTTTGGCCCTGATGCCAAGTTCCTTCGCCTTGTCGTCGGACATCAGCAGCACTGCTGCTGCCCCATCGCTTGCCTGTGACGCTGTTGCCGCTGTGACGGTTCCCCCGGGGCGAGTGATCGGTTCCAGCGCGCCCATGAGTTCCAGCGAAGTGTAAGACCGCGGGTTCTGGTCTGCGTCTACTGTCCTCTTGCCGCCGTCCTCCGAGGGTACTTCGACCGGCACTATCTCGGCCCGGAACCTCCCCTGCTCCTGAGCTGCAATCGCTTTTTGATGGCTCCGCAGGGCGAATTCCTCCTGCTCCCTCCTCGAGATGCCATACATCTCCGCCAGGTTCTCGGCGGTCAGGCCCATCGAAGACGAACTGCGATCGACGAAATCGAACCGCTTCGGGTTCAGACTTGCCCCTGCGCCCTCCGGCAGGTGGGTCATGCTCTCGATTCCTCCGGCGATGACCGCGTCCCCGCAGCCAGCCATTATCGTCTGCGCCGCGCTGTGGAGGGCCGTCATCCCCGAAGCACACTGGCGATTGACTGTCTGAGCAGCGACCTCGAAGGGCAGTCCAGACATGATAGCGACGTAGCGGGCAATGTTCATAGCCTGCTCGCCCGTCTGGTTGGCGCAGCCCAGCACAACGTCTTCTATCAGCCTCCCGTCGAGATGCGAGCGCGTGAGCAGTTCGCGGATTACAGTGATGCCGAGCTCATCCGAGCGGACATCCTTGAACCAGCCCTTATCAGGGTGCGCCCTTGCTATGGGGGTGCGCACCGCATCCGCGATAACTGCCTGTCGCATCCCAGCCCGCGATGTCCACCTCGATTCGCAGCTTCGGAAGGCGCCCATGCATCCGCTCCGGCCTTCGCGTGCGCGAAGCCTATTGTAAACCAGCGCCATAGAACTGGCAAGCGACGGTGGTTGGAGCCCGCAAATGCGCACTGGGGCGTGCGCGGTGACAGTCACTCTGCCGGGGTTACTGTGGTAGGGCGCACAGGACTCGAACCTGTAACCCACTGATTAAGAGTCAGTTGCTCTGCCAAATTGAGCTAGCGCCCCGCGTTCTTGACGTGTTAGGGTTGATTGTAGCACAGCGCTATCACCCCTGACAAGCAAACGTTCCCAGCCTTCCTCTGTGATGGGTGAGGCGGTAGTACTCCCCGACGAGGATAAAGGCTGCGGTCGCAACCTGGGGTGGCTCGCGCGCCCGGTCTGCTGCCCTATCTCTTCCTTGGCTCTTTGGGGGGCAACCGCCGGATCCAGCGGATGAAACAAGGGAGATGCAGGTAGCCCGAGGTCCCCTGGGTCTCCTCAGGGCTTCCACTCACGCTGATGTATTCCTCACCCGTCTGGATCTCCTCCAGGCAGTAGACACAGGAAGTGGCTCTTCGGCTGACTGCTTTCGAGAAACGCAATGTGACTCCTGTAGTGCATTGTACCATATCGCACGTTCGCCATCAAGAATGCGAGTTCATTTCTTGGTGCTGGGGTCTCATCGAACCTTGGGGGGGGGCTGGCTGCCTTTTCTGGCGTGCGGGGACTGGACGTCGGCCGGTCGTTGGACAGGCCCTCGGCAATCCTATATTATGAGCTGAGAGCGGGTTCCTGAGGGCGGCTGGGACGGGAACCGCCGGTGTCCGAAAGTCTGTCACTGGGCTGTCTTGGCGACTACTGATGTTGACTGACTGGGGGGAGTGTCGGAACTGGCAGACGAGCATGACTTAGGATCATGTGCCGCAAGGCGTGGGGGTTCGAATCCCCCCTTCCCCACTCAGCCTTGCTCTATCTCGGGGCACCAAGAAACCGTAGGGTGGGTGGAGCGAAGCGAAACCCACCAATCCACCAATGGGCATTTTGGGGCGCTGCCCAAGATTACCTTGCCAAGCTCAAGAGGTCGGATAGGGGCGCGTCGACCGCGCCCCTACTGTTCCATCGTATGCCCTCGTTCGCAGTCACGGGGCCGCACACGGTCAAGTGGCCCGCCCCGCCTCAGCCGACCTTGACTTGGGAGAGCGCGGCGCTAGCCGCCCTCTCCCGTATACTCACCGAATCTTCGGCCTTCGTCCGTATCATGGGTCGACTAATGCAAGGGAACACCCCAATACCAGGGCAAATCCAATAATCGCCACGAAATACCCTCCAGCCTCCACTATTTTGCGGTCGTCTTTGCCAGCTTCTATTGTTCCCGTTATGATCGAAGCTACTCCTAATGACATTATAGCTCCTCCACCTTGGATCAAGATTCCTTGCAAGGCCTCTGAACTCACAGCTATCTTCAGAATCACTGCGAGGAATCCGATCACAAAGACCGCCACCCCACGCTTCGTATATCCGTTCCACCATTTTGATTTCTTTTTCTCCTTGGGCAACTCTTTGTACATCATCATGAGCGATAGCCCAAGAATCATTAGGTCGAAACCAATTTTCAATCCGTTTATCATGCCCATCCTCCCTTTGTGGTATTTATTCTGCTGCTTCATCCCTACCCTTCGCCTACCGAGCCCAGCCAGAGCCCGGCGGGAAAGCTCATTGACCAACGGTCATCTTCTCATCCTCCCGAAATCCGGTGCCGCCCAGCGTCATTTTCCCACCAAGCACCGCATTGAAATCCACACGCTCTCTGTTGCTCTCCCTCTACCTGACCGCATTCCGTGGGTTCGGTGTTGCGTTCTCACTCGACCGGCGCCCTCCCGCCCAGCAGCTTCCTTCGCCCCAACTCGGCGGCGACATCCGATAGTCCAAGTTCATCGAGCTTCGGTCTCGTCTGCAATCCGGGGGCGACATCCCATCCTCTGAGGCGGTAGTACTCGCTCTTCAACGCCTCGAACTTCTCCCGGTCGAGCACTGCCCCCCTCTTGCCTACCACTGTGTCGCCTTCGCCAGGCGATAGCAGTTCGGGATTGTGCAGGTCAAACTTCAGCGGCTTGGTGAAGTTGAACTTGGATATCCTGTCGCTCTCTCTACCTCTGTGCCCTTCCCTGGCCAGTATCGCCCGCTGAAGGTTGAAGACCCGCTCGCCCATGCGGTTTAGCCCCTCCTCGTCCATCTCTCGCCCGGTGACTGCCGAGAGGAGCTTGCTTTCCAGTGAAGGGTCCCCCACGTGGTCTTTCGTCTGGCGTGAGAACATGACGGGGAAGAGGTAGCTGCACAGAATGAGGCTCTCCTTGGCGCATTCGCGGTCCTGGATCATCTTGGCTGCCAGGGCTTTGCCTTCGTAGGTCGTGAAGTCCACCGCGGCCTCGCTGCCGAATAGCCTTTTCCCTATGGCACGGAACACGTCGTTGGAGACGAAGGCTCCGTCTTGCTTGTATACCCACATCAGCCACAGATTGAGAGAGCCCAGCTCGTTCAACTGGCTCATGGGCTGCCTCGGTTCCATTGCGTAGAGGAGGCCTGTGGTGATATACATCCTCGGGCTCTCTATGAGCGCGAAATGCCCGCTGTCCGTTATGTAGTCGGTCAGCAAGTCCTCGGCGCCCTTTCCCAGGGCTGAGGCCGCCCTGATGGTCCCCTGCGCCAGTACGTCGCCGAACCCCTCTCGGAGTGCGATCTTCTTCACCAGAGTCTCGATGAATTCAAGGCTGCCCTGCTTGGACAGTGGGATGCCGGTGCCTTCATCAGTCAGGATCCCTGCCTGGTGGCACTTGGAGAGCCACTGCATCATGGTGTCCATCTGGTGCGTGTCTACCCCGTATTCGTTGCAGAGCCTGCTTGCGAGAAACGGCACCTCGTTCCACTCGCCGTAGTACTTCCGGGCCCGAAGAATGTAGAAAGTGGCCGAGCCGCACATGAACTTGCCCTCTTTGCCATTCGACGCTCTGTACGTTCCCCTGAAGCAGAAGCCGCCAGGGCAACCGTAGCAGTAGTCCTTCTTGAGCTTCATGCGCTGGTCTGTCCCCGGCGTTGTGCCCATGCCGAGATCCTTCCGCAATTGACGGGCGTAGTCGGCTAACTCGCGGTAGCGCTCGGGGTTCGCGAGGCCGATTCTGCCGCTGCCCCGAACGGCTACCGCCTTCAGGTTCTTGGAGCCCATGACAGCGCCAAGGCCGCTCGACCCGCTGGCATCCTTATCGGCAAGGAGGGAGGCGAAGGTGACCAGGTTCTCGCCCGCCGGGCCGATGGCAACAACGCTTACGGAACCACCCAGTTCCCTCTTCAGCATCTCTCGCGCCGCTATCGTGGTCCTTCCGCAAAGAGCCGAAGCGTCCTTGATCTCGACGCGGTCATCCTCGATCAGAACGTAGACAGGCCTGTCCGCCCTGCCGTGGATCACGAGGGCATCATAGCCGGCCAGTTTGAGTTGAGCGCCCCACGTACCTCCCAGATTGGCGTAGTTGAAGTACTCCGGCGTGGTGAGAGCGGACTTGCCGCAGACCTGCCACCTCGTGCCGCTGACGCCCTTGAGGCCTCCGAGCGGTCCGGTGGCGAATATCAGCCTGTTCTCCGGCTCGAAGGCCTTGACCTCGGGAGGCACCTCCTCCCAGTAGATGCGCGCGGCTATTCCCCTGCCCCCGACGAAGCGGTCCGTGTAGTCAGCAGTGGGTGTGCGGCTGACCTCCCCCGAGGACAGGTCAACGCGGAGTATGGTCCCAGCGTAGCCGTGCGCGGCCGTCATCACGTCTCTCTTCGTGGACTGGTTAGGCATGGTCTGGGGGTTCCTGGGGTCTGCCCGTTTCGGCCCCGGCAGAAGTAGATTCACAGGGGGTTTCGAGTAGTGTTCACGTATGCGGTTCGTCCGGTCTGGCGTTTGAGGGCGACCCAGCGGGTCGCCCCTACAGAACGGGCACAGCTTGCTGTGCCCCTACAATGCAGCCTGTTAGAGTTCTATCTCCTTGAGGTCGGGGGCTATGATAAGCTTCGGCTCGGTGAGGGCCTGCACCTCTTTCGGCGTCCAGCCGGGCGCTACCTCTTTCAATACCAGCCCTTTCTGCGGCACGACCTCGATGACAGCGAGATCAGTCACTATCAGGTCAACGCTTTCTTTGGCTGTTATTGGGTAGGTGCATTTCTTCACGATTTTCGGCTTGCCATCCTTGGCGGTATGCTCCATGAGGATGATGAGCCGTTTCGCACCATTAGCCAGATCCATGGCGCCGCCTACGGTGCCTCCGAGCGCGCCGCTGCCTGTGTTCCAGTTCGCCAGGTCCCCCTTCTCTGAAACCTGAAAGCCACCCATGATGCTTGTGAGGCGTCCGCTCCTTATCATGATGAAGGAAGTAACCGTATCGAAACACGCCATGCCCGGCGCCGGCGTGTCGAATCTGCCGCTGGCGTCTATGTAGTGCCAGTCAGCCTTCTCCGCCTCGTCAGCCTGCACCAGCGGCCCGTAACCCAAGATGCCAGCCTCAGCTTCAAACCTGATGCCTTCGGGCACATAGAGTGCGCAAAGGGTTGGCAGGCCGAATCCCAGGTTGGCGCAATCACCGTCCTTGAGCTCCTTCGCTGCTCTCATCGCCATCGCGTCCTGGTCGAGTCTCTGTTTCATTTTCATTTCGTTTGCCTCCGTTGGTGCGAGCCTCTACTGGGTTTTGCCAAACAGCAGGTCGCGCACGCTGCCAATCTGGGTCAGCAGATTGATCAACTTCGCGCCCTTTTCGGGAGTACCATAGCCCGACGCAGGTATCTCTACGATGCGGTCAACAAACACCCCTGGCGTGACCACGTGCTCGGGGTCTATCTCACCGACCTCCACAATCTTGTCCGCCTCGACGATGGCGGTTCTGGCTGCCATCGCCATCATGGGCTGGTCTCCTCTATATCCGCCCTTGAACACCAGGTTGCCCAGTTTGTCTGCCTTGTGGGCCGCGATGAACGCGTAGTCGGGCTTGATCGGCTCCTGGAACAGGTATTCCTTGCCCTTGATAACCCTCTTCTCCTTCCCTGCCTCGAGCAAAGTGCCTATCCCTATGGGGTCGTAGATGCCGCCCAGGCCAGCGGCGCCGGCGTAGAGCCTTGAAGCCAGCGTGCCATGCCCCACAATCTCCACCTCCATCCCTTTCTCTACGTATTCCTGCAAAAAGGCACCGGCACCGAGGGTCATGATGCCTGCGATGGATGTTATCAGCTTCTTCATCTGGGGCAGCAGGAGCGAGGGCAGT
>CAZBET010000036.1:0-3427 GCA_964490995.1 uncultured Dehalococcoidia bacterium | reverse complement strand
CCTCGGGCCAGACCATGGGGATGAAAGTGTGAGTGATTACGGTGAGGTCTTTGGTGCCCTTCCGCTTCAGGGCAGCGATGAGGTTCTGGGGCGTCGCCGGGTAGCCCCAGCACTCTATGGCTATCGCTGCACCATCGGGTATATCGGCGACCGCTTCATCGAAGCTTCTGAAGACCTTGTTCAGCATGTGCAGATGCTCCTTCCCCCTGTTGTTCAATAGCCTTGTCTGTGTTTCGGCGAGTCTGGTCGTCAGACAGAACCCAGGAGGCCGCTCGGGCTGATCGTCGCAAGAGCAAGATCGGGGGAACTTAGTCTCCGGCTCTGCGCGACAAGAGGTCTGCTCAGCGGAGACTCTGCACTACTCGGGCTCGGTTGTCGATGATGCCAAGGCTGCTCGGCAATCGAAGTTCCTCGGGTCTGCCCTATTGTCGGCCCCCCCCCGCACTACTTGCACCACGGTGTGGGTGTGGCCTCTTCTTCCTCGGCCTCGGGTTTGATCTCGATGTAGTTCTCCTTGGTTATGACACTCTCGCAGAAGTCGGGCCCGAACACTCTCAGAGTGACGTCATAGATACCGGCCACTTCATACTTGTGGGATGGATTGCACGAGTAGCTGTAGGTTCCATCCCCAAAGTCCCACGAGCCGCTGGTGATGCTCCCGCTCAGTTGGCAATAGAATTTCACGGTTGTGTCCACCTCACCGCTGAGGGGACTTGCCCAGAAGTCCGCCTTGCACGGCGCGTATGGCACGACCGTAAAGGCACGGAACTGATTGTAGGTGCCCCCGGGCGTGGTAACAGACACGTCTCTCACGCCCTCTTTGGCGTCGGCGGCAACTCTGATGCTGGCACTTACGTGCGTGGGGCTGTCCACGTTAAACTTGCTCACTTCTATGCCGGGGCCGAAGCTCACCGCTGTCGCCCCAGTAAGGTTCATGCCTATGATGGTCGCGTTGGCTTTCTCACCGCGGCCGCGGGCGAACGGGGTGACCACTGTGATTGTGGGTGCGGGAATGACGGTCACCGTGAAACCGCGGACCAGCGTGCCGCTCCCGCCCGGCGTCGTCACGGAGACGTCGCTGGGGCCTGTCGCCGCTGTCGCGGCGATTGTGATGTTGCCGATTACGCGGGTTCGGCTCTCAACCGCGAAGCCGTTAACTGTGATCCCCAGCCCCGACCTGAAGGCCAGCGAGCTCGTTCCGCCCAGGTGTGCGCCGGTGATGACCACTGCCAGGTTCTCTCCGCGCACACCCGTCGCCGGCTCTACAGCGGCAACGATAGGTCTGGGCGGTACCGTGACGTTGAAGCCGTCGCGCAGAACCCCGGTGCCACCCGGGCTCGTGACGAGGACGTCTCTCGGGCCCGCTGTGGCATTACCGGCGATCGTGATGTTCCCACGCATCGTGGTCGCGCTATCCACGGCGAGACCCGTGATACTGATACCCTCTCCAAGGCTTAGCAGGCTATCTTGGGTAAGATTGTATCCACCTATGGCCAATTGCAGCCTTTCCCCCTGGTCGCCGGTGGCGGGAATAATGCCAGTGAGCGCTGGTTCAGGCGGACGCAACACAGTGAAGCCGCCAGGCAAGTGCGCGCTACCGATCGGAGTGGTGACCGACACATCCCTCGAACCCGGCGCGGTCGTGTTGCCGATGGTAATCCTGGCCGTGACCTGGGTTGCACTATCCACGTTGAAGGTATTGAGCGTTATCCCGGCTCCTAGGCTTACCGCACGTGCCCCCGCCAGATTGGCACCCGTGATGACCACATTCAGGGTATCGCCGCGGTCGCCAGCGCTAGGACTTGCCGCGGTTATCGAAGAAACGGGGACAGCCACCTCGATGCAGGCCACTTTGGTCTCGATGTCGCTGCCGCCGGGCCCGTTAACCCTGAGGGTGACGGGGTACGTCGCGGGGTCTGTGTAGATGTACGTGGGGTCGCGGTCGATGCTGTCCACGAGCCCGTCGCCATCGAAGTCCCACTCCCAACTGGTGACCTCCCCCCGCGACTGGTCAGTGAATGTCACCTCAAGGGGAGCCTGTCCCGTGAGGGGCGCCGCTGTGAACCCCACTTCAGGCAGCGCAGTCTCCTTGCAGCCAACCATACCCGCCAGGACGGATACGACGAGAAGACCAACCAGAAACACTCTCATCATGGTCATCTTCATGTTCTCAACACAAGCTGCGTGCCCTCTGCCGCGCTTAGCTGTCCTCTGCCACAGGTGCCGACTCTTCGACGGGATACCCGCGGGCAATGCACGCTTTGGCCAGCCCCCTGTGCGGCCTCCAGGCCTGCTGCTGACTTCGTGTGCCCCATTATACCACAACGCGCCAACCAGGTGGTCAAGGACCCTGCGAAGATGCACGGGGCCTTGCGCCGGCTGCAATCAGGTTGCGCAAGCGGGCCTTGACAATAGGCCATCGCTCGTGCTAGGTTATGTAGCGCCCTGACCGCAAAGTGGTCTCATGCCCTCTTCTATGCTTACCGGCGAGTTCCTGCTCGGCTTGCTCGAAAGCTATCCCGCGGCTGTCAGCGTATTCAAGCTGGATGGCACCATGGTATTCGTCAACCAGCAGGGCTGCGACCTCACCAAGAAACCGAAATCGGAACTCCTGGGCAAGCACGTTCAGGACTTCGTGGGTGACCGCGCGGTGGCGGAGTCGATCATCACCCGGATCATAGCGAAAGGTTACGTCGAGACCGAACTGAGCATAACTCAGAGCACGGGCAATGCCGTCGGCATTCGGCTCACGGGCGTTCTTGTAAAAGACGCAAGGGGCAAGCCCATGGGTGTTGTCGGAATGGCGCGGTGGACCAACACGGCCTGGGGCAAGAGCGGCGACATAGCGGTAGCCGTCCAGAGCATACTCAGCCAGCTCCCCGAGGCCAGGATGCTGACTGTCGAGGAAGTCGCCAAGGAACTGAGGGTAAGCAAGGAAACGGTGCGCCGGTGGGTCAGAAACGGGCAGCTTCCTTGCGTGAAGCTGCAGCGTGGCATCCGTATCCCCAGCGAAGTAATCAAGGACTTGATACGATTGAATCTCCGGTAGATGGCTGACGTGTGGGGCGGGGGTAATCTGGAGGTCGCTCATATTGGTGTGGGCTGCTATTCGCCCCGCCGGCAGGCGGGAGGCGATTCGGCATAGGGGGGTGTATCCGGGCGTGGGGATAGGCCCCTCAAGACTAAATCTACGGAGGTGAATCGGCATGCCACTAAGCGACAAGGACAAGGCGCTCATAGGGAGGGAATCTGCCCCTCTCTATGCCCCCGACGAGGTCTCCAAGCCAGCGATCCGGCACTTCTGCGAAATGGTCGAAGACGCGAATCCCCTGTTCACCGATGAGGACTATGCCAGGAAAAGCAAGTACGGTGGCATTATTGCGCCGCCGCAGATGCTGATGGCCTGGTGCATGCCACGCATGTGGCC
>CAZBET010000035.1:0-10916 GCA_964490995.1 uncultured Dehalococcoidia bacterium | reverse complement strand
TGCTCACATGCTGCCGCATCTCCTCAAGTTCGCGCATGATCTGGGCAAACCGCGGGCCCTCGGCGGCGCTGATCCATTCCAGCCTCAGCCGCTCGGGACGGATGCCGAGCTTCTCCATTCGGACCCACAGCCTCTCCGCGCGCTTCTTGGTCCAATGGTTGGCGTTGATGTAGTGGCAATCGTTGATGTGGCACCCCGAGAGGAGAACGATAGGTGCGCCCTTCTCGAAGGCGTGGAGGATGAATTCCTCGTCCACTCTGCCGCTGCACATGGTGCGGATGAATCGGTTGTTGGGCGGATATTGGAGCCTGGAGACGCCGGCCAGGTCGCCGCCCGCGTAGCTGCACCAGTTGCACAGAAAGCTTACTATCTTCTGCTCGGGCTCCTCTTCCAGCGCAGCGTCGATCTGCGCCATTATCGCAGCGTCGGTGAAGTGCTGCATGGTTATGGCATCGAAGCGGCATTCAGCGGCGCAGGTGCCGCAGCCGGCGCACGCCGCAGCCACTATCTGAGCGCCCGTCTTGGCCTTCGTGTCCACCTTTATGGCCCCGTAGGGACACACCTTGGCGCACACGCCGCAAGATGTGCATTTGTCCAGTTCAACCACAGCCTTGATGGCCTCGCTCGTGAGTGTGCCTGCGTTGAGAATGATGGCGCTGCGAGCCGCCGCGGCCCCTGCCTGCGTCACGCTGTCCTTTATGTCCTTGGGCGCTTCCACGCAGCCGGCGTAGAAGATGCCCGGCGTGGGCGCATCCACGGGCCTCAACTTGGGATGGGCCTCCATCACGAATCCGTCGGAGGTCTGGGAGAGATTCAGTATGTTGGTCAGGCGTTTCAGGTCATGCCTGGGCTCGAGTCCCAGCGACAGGACGACCATGTCAAGCTCGTAGTCCTCCACGCGCGCCGCCGTGGTGTTCTCCACCTTGAGGTGGAGGTTCCTGGTAACCGGGTCTTCTGAGATCTGCCCGGGCAGCCCGCGAATGTACCGAACACCCTCGTCTTTGGAGCGCCGGTACAGGTCCTCGAAGCCCTTCCCGAAGGCGCGGATATCCATGTAGAAAACGTAGATCTCGGTGTCCGGGTGGTGCTCCTTGATGAGCAAGCTGTCCTTCACCGTGTTCATGCAGCAGACGTTGGAGCAATAGGGGTTGCCGCGGTTCTCGGTCCGCGACCCGACGCACTGGATGAAGCCGATGCGCCTCGGAGTCTGCCGGTCTGACGGGCGCACTAGGTGGCCGTCCGTCGGCCCGCCGCCGCAAATCAGCCGCTCAAACTCCATGCTGGTGATAACGTTATCGAAGCGCGTGTAGCCGTACTCGTCAAGCGGGGTCGGGTCGTAGACTGCCATGCCGGTGGCCATGATTATCGTGCCTACGCTCAGCTCGACGACCTTGTCCTCCATGTGGAGATTTATGCACTGCTTCTCGCAGGCATCGATGCATCTGGAGCAGGCTACCGGGTTGTTCCCCAGGCAGTGCGCCATGTCGATGAGGTATGCGGAAGGCACCGCCTGCGGGAATGGAATATGTACTGCCTTGCGCGAAGAGAAGCCCTGCTGGAACTCGTCCGGAACCACCACCGGGCATACCTCAGCGCACTTGCCGCACGCGGTGCAGTTGGCTTGGTCCACATAGCGCGCCTTCTGAAGTACTCGCACCTTGAAGTTGCCGACGTAGCCCGATACCTCCTCGACCGTGCTGTATGTCATGAGCTCGATGCGAGGATGACGACCCACGTCCATCATCTTCGGCCCGAGCACGCAGATCGAGCAGTCCATGGTGGGAAAGGTCTTGTCCAGTTGGGCCATTATCCCCCCTATGGAGGGCTCTCGTTCCACCAGGTACACGCGGTGCCTGGCATCAGCCAGGTCCAGCGCTGCCTGGATTCCGGCCACTCCGCCGCCGATCACCAGAGCGGCATCAGTGACGGGTATCTCCATTTCCTTCTGGGGCTGGAGGAAGCGGGCGCGGGCCACAGCTATTTTGACTATGTCCTTCGCTTTCTTGGTGGCCGCCTCGCGGTCATGCAGGTGCACCCAGCTACAGTGCTCTCTGATGCTGGCCATTTCCAGAAGGTAGGGGTTCAGCCCTGCCTCCGCAATGCAGTTGCGGAAAGTGGACTCGTGCAAACGCGGCGTGCAGGAGGCCACGACGACGCGGTTCAAGTTGTATTCCCGTATATGCCTCTTTATCTCCGCCTGCCCGGGGTCAGCGCAGGTATACCTGTTCCTGACGGCGACTACGACGTCGGGGAGCTTCTCTGCGTGGCGCCGTACCTCCTCGGTGTCAACCGAGCCCGCTATGTTCAGCCCGCAGTCGCAGACAAATACGCCTATCCTCAGTTCCTCTTTAGCCAACCGGCTCACCTCCTAGTGCAGAGCCTGGGCCGCCAGCGATGCCAGATCGCAGATTTCGAGTCTGGAAATGCTGCCGTCGCTCCTCTTTTGAGCGCACTTCAAATGTATCTGGCACTTCGGGCATGCGGTCGCCAAGACGGCTGCCCCGGTAGCCGCTGCGTGGGCGAGACGCTCCATCTGTATCTGCTGGTTCACTGCTCCGCAGCGAACCCAGGGGCTTGCTCCGCAGCAGAGGGCCTTCTCCCTGCTCTGTTCCATCTCCACGAGTCCCTGCCCCGCCGCCGCGCTCAGAATCAGTCGCGGCTCATCGAATATCCTCGAGCATCTGCCCAGGGCGCAGGGGTCGTGATAGGTCACCCTCTTTTCGATTCTACCGAGGCTGAGTTCGCCGCCTTTGACAAGGGGCGCGATGGCGCCAGTCAGATGCACCACTTCGATTCTGTGGCCTCCGGCCACCTTCGGGTATTCAACCTTCAGCGTATGATAGCACTCAGCGCAGTTTGTGATGATCTTCTTGACCCCGTGGCGAGCGAACTCGTCCAGGTTCGCTTTGGCCAGGGCCAGGAACCCCTCCCTGTCCCCCTGGTGGAGGAGGTCTCTGCCGCAGCACCGTTCATCAGCCAGCAACTGGAATGGCACCCTGGCACGGTTGAGCAACCTGAGTGCGCCTTTCACGCCGTCGAGCGTGTTCACTCCCAGGTCGCTGAAGGCGACGTCGAAATAGGGCGCACAGCCCACGAAGAATACCGTGTCGGATTGCCCGGCCAACTCAATATCACCGGGCAGCCAAGCCAGTCGGTTCTGCCTCGACCCTTCGCGTGCCATCAGGTGCATCAGCGCCTGAAGCGCGCCGCCGTGGCTGCACTGCAACTGTTCTCCGTTGGCGAGCGCTTCGGCTCTCAGAGCATGGATGAATTCCGGGAACCGCACGTGGTAGTTGCACCGCTCGACGCACATGTAGCAACTCAGACACGACCAGATGCTCTCATCTCGGGCATGGTGCGGCTTGTGTCCCAGCCTCCTCTGGGCTATGAGACGGGGATTGAACTCCGGGTCGTGCTGGGCAACAGGGCACACCACCGTGCACTTGCCGCAGTCGAGGCACAGGTGTATCCTGCAATCACTCGCTTGGCACTGAACACTTCGGATTCGATTCCTTTTCGACAATCCCCCTTTGGAAGGGGGAAACAGGGGGATTTGACTACCTCTGTGCCACCGCCGGGCTCGCGGCCTTTTCCTGTTCGATAGCCTGCAGAAGGCCTGTCACCGCGCGCACGAAGCCAGCGCCGTCGCCCCGGGGCATGCGGGCGAGAACCAGTCTGCCCCTGCTGACGCCCAGCAGCCTGAGGAGGCCGTGCGCCTTCTCGTGCTCCCGTGCCACGAGTTCGTGGTCCATGTCAAAATGGCAGTTGCCCGGCTCACAACCCAGAAGTATCACGCCTTCAGCACCCAGTTCAAAGGCCTTGAGCATCAGCCCCTGGTGAACGCGGGACAGGCAGGTCACTCTGACGACCCTCACCGATGCCGGGTAGCTGAGTCCCGCCCGCGCTGCGGACTCGACGCAACTCAGGCCATCCCAGTTGCAGGCGAAGACAACTATGTTCGACGAAATGCTCATAACGCCTCAACCTCATACGTCGCCTTCCCGAGTAGCGCTTCCAGCGCGGACGTCAACTGTCTGTCGCTCTGGTGGGGCTGGGTTATGGCACCCGTGGGGCAGACTGCAACACACGCGCCGCAGCCCAGGCACAACGCCCGGTCAACATAGGCGCAGGCTGTCACAGCGCTCAGCTTTCTCATCTCGATGAAGGGGCACACCGCGGCGCAATCGCCGCAGCCGCGGCACAGCCTGCCGTTGATGCTCACGGCGGAAACCCGCGGGCTGACGGCGCCCTGTCTCAAGTAGGCTAAGGCCCGAGCGGCAGTTGCCGCGCCGCTGGCCTCCTGCTCATCGGGCGGTTCATCTTCCCGGGCGGGCATGACAAATATGCCGCCTGTCTCCTTGATGGTGAGCCCTCTAAGGAGTCCGTGGTTCCTCCCCGCTCCGTTCCAGCCTTCTCGTGCCAAGATACGGCCTAGGAGGCCCTCCTTTGCGATGGCGCCGCCTTCAGCGGGAACCTGCCCGCGCAGCTCCCCCAGGTCGGCCAGCAGCACACCCGCCTCGACTGTCTCGGCTTCCGGGCCGTAGCCGAGGGTGACCCTCCAAGCCCCGGGCGAGCCATCCAACTCCAGATGGCGCGGCCACGGCCTTGTCTCTGTGCCTTGCCCACTCAGTTCTTTAACCAGTACATCCCTTTTCCTACGGTAGTCACGGCTGTCTTGTGTCCTGTCGGCGCCTGACCTAGGCCCGGACACGACTGCTACGGGGAAGCCGCGCCCTATCAGCCTCTTCGCGGCGGCAAGGCCGCGAAGCCCTGCACCCATCAGGAACACGCTCTGGGCAACGGGATGCTCCTCGTCAACCGCAGGCAAGGCTTCCCTCGCGCGGGCGACGCCCGACGAGACTATCTCTATTGCGTTGCGGGTTGCAGCCTGCGGGTCGTCTTTGTGCATCCACGCGCATTGCTCACGGATGTTCACAAACTCCAGTCCCCTGCTCTGCAGCGAGCCGAGGCTCCGGTCGAGATACTGCTGACACATCACACGCCTGTCCGAGCAGCTATAGCACGTTTGGTCAAGGTTGCAGCAGCGGCAGGCCGCGACCACCACCCTGTCCAGTTCCCATTCTGTGGCATGGGCAGCCACGCGGCGCGCCCCTTCTTCGCTGCACACCTGGGGCACCTCCTGGACGGTCTGGACGTTGGGCAGGAGTGTCGCCTCATTGGTCACCTGATTGAGGTCTATCACGGAACTGATGCTGCCGCCGCACCGGCACAGGATCACGCCGACCCGGGGTTTCTGCTCCGTGGGCATGGACAGTCCCCGTGCATGGCCTGAACTGACGGCCGGGACCCTTGTAGTGGTGCTGGCTTCCTTTTGGTCCGCTTCCTTCGGTTTAAGCTGGGCTGTGGCCTCGAGGGCGGCCGCCGCAGCCAGGGCTAGCTCGTATTCAAGCCCGCGCTCCCCGGCGGTTTCCGCGGTGTAGATCCCCGGTCTGGCAGGCTGCAAATGAGGCGTCCGACTACTCCCGGCCAGGCCCGCGCGCTTGGCCGCGCCATTGTCTGAGGGGAAGTAGATCACGACCTCGGCTCCTATTTCCAGCCGCTCAGCAGTATCCTTGTGAAAGACGGCACCCACTTCGCACACCCGTTCACACTCCATACATTCGCTGCACAGCCCGCAGTTGAGGCAGCGGCCGGCTTCTCGCTCTGCGACATCGCCGGGCAGACCCACGGCGGTCTCCTCGTATGTGCCCATTCTCTTGGAATGGTGAATCGCAGGCATTAGGGCTCGCCGGTGACTGGAGATCTCCTTCTCGCTGATATCGACCTCGACGGCGCGCGGCTTCTCGAGCGTCCGACCTTCTCGCAAGTCGTGCCCACTCAGATATCTGTCTATGGACTCGGCACCGCGGAGCCCGGCGCTCACGGCCTCGACGACATTGTTGGGCCCTGTGACGCAGTCTCCACCGGCAAAGATGCCCGGGATGTTCGTCTGTAGCGTGAGCGGGTCCACCGTTATCGTGCCATCATCTCGGGCGATGTCCAGACCCTTCATGTGCAGCACAGAAGCGTGAGGGCGCTGGCCGATTGCCGCCACGACGTGGTCGCAATCGATGGCGAACTCCGACCCGGGTATCGGCTCGGGCCTGCGGCGGCCGTCGGACTCCTCGGTGCCCAGCGCCATTCGCTGGCAGCGAATTCCCGTGACCCGGCTGCCGTCACCAAGGATCTCGACGGGAGCGGTCAGGTACTCTATCAAGACCCCTTCCTTGAGGGCCTCCTCGATGTCTTCCTTCACTGCGGTCATCTCTTCTGCGGTGCGGCGGTAGAGTATCCGCACCGTCCCCTTGCTTTGTCTCTTGGCGGTCCTGGCTGAATCGACGGCGCTGTTGCCTCCCCCGACAACCACTATGTTGGAGCCGACAGATACGCCCACTTTGAGATTGAGCGTGAAGAGGAGCGAGATGCCGTCCATCACGCCCTCGAGGTCTTCGCCGGGGATGTTCAGTCTGTTGTTCTCGTGGGCACCTATGGCCAGGAAGAAGGCCTCATATTCCCGCTCCTTGAGGTCGGAGATGGTGACGTCGCGCCCCACCACTATGCCTGTCTTGATGTCGACACCGAGCGCTTTGATCGCCTCCACCTCCCTCTCCCTCACCTCGCGGGGCAGCCGGAACCTGGGAATGCCGGTTGCCAGCATGCCGCCGACCACGGCGTGGGACTCGAATATGGTGGGCAAATAGCCGCAGCGTGCCAGCTCCCAGGCCGCAGTCAGCCCGGCGGGTCCGCTACCCACGATGGCTATCTTGTGCTTCCGGGAGCCTGCGGGCGCCTTGTGCTTGTAGTTGATGCCGCCCGCAGCATTGTCCGCGGCGTAGCGATGCAAAGCGCTAATGAACACGGGGCTGTCGACTTCGCCGAGCTTGCAGTCTTCCTCACAGGGGTGAGTGCACACTCGGCCCAGGACTCCAGCCAGGGGCGCCGCCTCGTTTATCAGGCTCAATGCTTCGTCAACCTTGCCCTTCGCCAGCAGGGAAACAAACCCCTGCACTCGGATGCCCAGGGGGCAGGCGGCGCGACATGGAGCGATCCCCTTCTTGTCAATGCAGTACGCTGAGGGCACCGTCTTGCCGCTGAGCACAGGCGCGTGTATCGCGGAGTGCGTTGCCTTTCGGCCACTTATCGCCGACGGCAGTTGTATTGAACATACCTCCTGGCAGCGTCCACATGCCGTGCAGAGGCTCTCGCGCACATAGCGTGGCCGTTTCACCGCTGTGATGGTGAACTCCCCCTGTTCGCCCCGGATATCCTGCACGTCGCAATTGGTGTGAAGGCTTACCATGGGGTGGGACGTTGCGCGCAACAGGAGGGGCCAAGTCGCGAGCAGTTCCCCCGGAGGGGTGGCCAAGGCGATGTTGGCGGTGCCGTCCAGCTCCAGCGCCGCCGAAGACGTGACGATTGCCACCGGCACCCCGATCTCTGCCAGTGTGAGGGCAGCCTGGGCCGCGCCCGCGCCGCTGCCGACTATAGCCACTCGGCTAGCCATTTGTGGCCTTGCCCTTCCTCCCGTGCTCCAGCCCGTAGCTGTAGCCCTTCTCGAAAGCCTCGGAGTTGAATTCCTCCGTTCCCTTGGGCACAGATTCCAGAACTGCCTTCTTGAGGGCCTCGGGAGAAACCAGGTCACTGACGGCTGCGAGGAAACCGAGCGTAATGATGTTCGCCGCTACCACGCGTCCCATCTCGCGCGCCATGCGCGTAGCTGGTATGGTGAAAGGCGCGGGGTTCTGGGATGGGTGCGGTTTCACCAGGTCCGGGTCTATGACCAACAGCGTCTGTGCAGGGAGACTGCGGCCGTACTTGGCGTAGGCCTCCTGAGACAGGACGACCACCACCTCCGGTTCGGCCACATAAGGATAGCCGATGGGCTTGTCGGAGATCACCACCTCGGCTGAGCATGAGCCTCCACGTGCCTCCGGGCCGTAGCTCTGGGTCAGAGTGGCGAAACCATCGTCATGTATTGAAGCAGCTTTGCCCAATATGTGCCCCGACAGCACCACTCCCTGTCCACCAAATCCCGCTATTCTTATTTCTCGTCTGGCCAGTTCGTTTGCCTCCAAAGCGTTGGGCTACGAACCTGATTGCTGGTCCTCTGTGATCAGCTACGCTTTCTTCGGAAGAGTCCTCTCAAGCATCTGCTGCCACTGCTCCCAGTAGGTCGGCCGGTGTATGTCGACGAACTTACCCACCACTATGGGGCCGTCCGCGTCCATCGCCACGTCCCTGGGCTCGGCTCCGTCTCGGACAACGCTTTTCTCCCGGTACCAGCGCATCGTGTCCAGGCCCTTTGGCTGCTTGTTCATACGCCCGTACAGGGTTGGACAGGGGCTTACGATCTCTATGAAGCTGAATCCGGGTTTGCGCAGGGCTTCGGCAATTGACCGCTCCAGTTGCCGCGCGTGGAGCACCGTCCAGCGGGCGACGTAAGTAGCACCGCTTGCTGCCAGCAGGTATGGCAGGTTGAAGGGGTACTCCAGGTTGCCGTAGGGCGAGGTGGCGCTGTGCGCGCCGAGCGGCGTGGTGGGCCCCACCTGCCCTCCGGTCATGCCGTAGTTGAAGTTGTTGATGCAGATCACTGTAATATCCATGTTGCGTCGGGCTGAGTGAACAAGATGGTTGCCCCCGATCGCAGCGAGGTCTCCATCGCCCGAGAACACCACAACGTTCAAATCGGGGTTCCCCAGTTTGAGGCCGGTGGCAAAGGGCAACGCCCGGCCGTGCGTGGTATGAAAAGAGTCCAGCTTGACATAACCAGCGGCTCTACCGGCACAGCCTATGCCCGAGACCAGTGCGACCTTGTCCGGGTTTAGCCCCGCACGCTCAATAGCCCTGAGGAAGCATCCCACCGCTGGGCCTATGCCGCAGCCAGCGCACCAGATGTGCGGCATCCTGTCCAGCCTGAGCAGGTGGTTTATCGCCTTCTCTCCGTGAGTCGAGGTGGTTGTCATCGCAGTGCTTCCTCTATAGCTTTCAAGATCGCCTCTGGAGAGTGCACGCTGCCTCCCATGTTGGGGACGAGCACCGTAGCAGCTTTGCCTGAAGCGCATCTCTCAACCTCGAGCACTATCTGCCCGTAGTTTATCTCAGGCACTATGAAAGCCTTGACCCGTCCCGCGAGCTCTCGGATGCGCTCCTCTGCGAACGGCCATACCGTTATCAGCCGGAGCAGACCCGCTCGAATATGCCTGTCACGCGCCTCCTGCACCGCGAGCCGTGCAATCCGGGAGGTTATCCCGTAGGCGCAAACCACGACATCCGCGTCCGCAAGGTCGACCTCTTCGTACCTTATGATATCTCTCCTATTGACCCTGATCTTGTCGGACAATCGGCGGACCAGTCGGTCCTGTGCCTCTGCTGTCATTACCGGATAGCCCCTTTCATCGTGGGTAAGACCCGTAACGTGGAAGCGGTATCCCTCGCCGGCAACGGCCATGGGGGGAACCAGGTCCCCGTCGTGGCTGTAGGGGAGGTACTTGCCCGGTGCCGCGTTGGGCCGCCGCCGGCCCACAAGCTGCTCTGCTGATATTGCCGGGATCGTCACCTTCTCGCTCATGTGTCCCACCGCCTCGTCTGACATGAGGAGCACGGGCACCCGGTATCGCTCCGAGAGGTTGAACGCTGCGATTGTCAGGTCGAACGCCTCCTGAGGGGAGTTGGGAGCCAGTGCTATGATCTCGTAGCTGCCATGCGATCCCCATCGAGCCTGCATCATGTCTCCCTGTCCCACCAGTGTAGGCAGCCCCGTGGAAGGGCCGGCCCGCTGGACATCTACCAGCACGCATGGCGTCTCCAGCATGACTCCCAGGCCCAGGTTCTCCATCATCAGGCTGAACCCGGGGCCTGAGGTGGCCGTCATCGCCTTCGCCCCGGTCCACGACGCCCCCAGTATCGCGTTCATGGAGGCGATCTCGTCCTCCATCTGAATGTATATGCCACCGATGTGAGGCAGTCGCTCGCTCATCCTTTCGGCGACCTCTGTCGCAGGCGTGATGGGATAGCCCGCGAAGAAGCGGCAACCCGCGCTTATGGCGCCTTCAGCGCAAGCCACGTCGCCGTTGATGAAGAATGTTCCGCTGAGTGCTCCATCGTTTGACATACGAAAACCTTGTGAGTTGTTGCGGGGTTGCTGAGATAACCCAATCAACCCCTGGGTCTTCCCGCCCTGGGGGTCTGATGAGGCAGGGGGGCCTCCTCCACCCTGCGGGAAGACCCAGGTTGCGCCTGCTTTTCAGGAGTTGCCTTGGTGTCATCGGACTCGATGTGGATGGCGAACTCGGGGCAGATTATTGCGCACAGCCCGCAGCCAGGGCATTTGGACTCATCCGCTGCCTCGGCGAAGGTGTAGCCCTTAGGACCGAGCTCTTCGCTCATTTTGAGCACGTCCTTGGGGCAGAACTCGACGCAGTAGGCGCAGCCCTTGCATCGCTCCTTGTCGATCAGGATTCTTGTCGGCCCCTTGGCCTTCTCCGCATGATCGAAAGGGGTTCTCCACAACTTCATAGCAGCACCTTCGATGCTGGCGCTTAAGCCTGTCTCGTGTCTAAAGGGGAGTCGTGGTCACCGCACCGCTTGCGAGACCGCCGGTCTGGCCTTGACCGCCATGGTGCGACGTTCAGCGCCGGCGACCGCTGCCCCGTTAGTGTCTCAGTATATCAAATTCGGAATTCCCTTACAAACGTACCGTGCGGGGCGTCGAAGAGCGGTAGGGGCACGGCATGCCGGCCCCTACGTGCGGTTGCGTCCAGAGCATCCCCAGATCTGGCTAGGCGTGTGTGAAGCGGAGCGCTGAGGTCATGGGCGGCGGTGGCAGTCGTCTGCATCGCTACCCTCACGCCGCACGAAGACTCGCTTGCAAAGCCAAAAGTGTTGTGTTATGTTTAGGAACGCTTTTCCCCGGTTGC
>CAZBET010000034.1:0-11156 GCA_964490995.1 uncultured Dehalococcoidia bacterium | reverse complement strand
TGAGACAAGGGCCTAGGCCCAGAGTAACGAGCCTGGCCATCCTTGCCTGCCCTTGCCGCCTGTTCCAGGCAACCGCGGCGGCTGGGCGGTTACCTGAGACAGGAGTCTAGTAAGTCGAAAGGAACTGGTGGCCCGGGTCAACTCCGATTCTCTGCGGCTATACCCTTAGAGCCCACGGTTGCTGCCCTTCTGCCAGCCTGTTTCCATTACTGAGACCAGTCTAAGGCAACAGGGTGGAGAAGTGGTTGAGAATGGGGGGCCAAGGTGGAGGACAGGTTGCAGAAAGGTGGCAATATGGTGGAAATATCCTCACCGACGTTGCGGTCAGGCGACCGCGGGTCAGCCCGGCTTTGCCAGAAGGTAGCCGACGCCAGACTTGGCCAGGATGAGTTTCGGCTGGCTCGGGTCTTCCTCAATCTTCTGACGCAGACGCCTGATGTGGCTCTTGAGGCTGGTAGCAGCGCCGGCATCGTCACACCCCCAGACCGTTTCCGCTAGCGCGGAATGTGTTGCCACCTGCCCGGGTTTCTTCATCAGGTGGTGAAGGATGTGGGCCTCGGTCGGTGTGAGACTGATCTCCCGGCCACTGCGGAAGAGCTGCTGTGTTGACGGTTCGAAACGCAGTGGCCCGCAGACCAGGGGTTGCTCCTCGTCCAAAGGACTCTTCCTGCGAATGAGGGCCTTGACCCGCGCCAGGAGTTCGAGCTGGCGGAAAGGCTTGACCATGTAATCGTCCGCCCCCCACTCCAGCCCTTTCACCACGTCGGGCTCCTCGCCCCTCGCAGTGAGGATGATGATAGGCACCGTCGAAAACAGGCGGACCTTCTTCAGTACCTCGAACCCGCTCACGTCGGGGAGCCCGAGGTCCAGGATAACGACATCGGGGGATCGGCTCTCCACCAGTTCGATGCCTCGCTCGCCCAGGTGGGTTGAGACAACCTCAGCTTCAGGCCATCGTATCTGGAAGGCGAGTGAGATTGTCTCCACGATCTCACGGTCATCCTCGACAACCAGGACTCTCAACGCTTGACTCCTGTATCGGCGCCTTGTTGCTGCGCGGCCGGCGCGTTCAACGGCATGGAGAAACTGAAGGTGCTTCCCTTGCCCCTCTGGCTCTTCACCCAAATCCGGCCGCCGTGCAGTTCAACCAGCATCTTGCACAGGGCCAGGCCCAGGCCCAGGCCGCTCAGGCGCTGCGCGCCGCGCTTGAGGCGATAGTATGGTTCGAAGATGTGTTCCTGTTCCGCCGCGGCTATTCCCGGCCCGGTGTCTTTCACCTCCACCACCACGGTTCTATCCTTCCGGCCCGCGCTGACGGTAATCTGGCCACCCTCGCCCGTAAACTTGATGGCGTTGCCGAGCAGGTTGAGTACCACCTGCCGCAGGCGGCCTTCGTCTGCCCAGACCATCGGAGGTGGCGCCGGCAGGTCCAGTGCCAGCGATTGCTTGTGGCTGGCAGCCACGGGAGCCATGTCTTCAACCACGCCGCGAAGCACCCGCGCCGGGTCAACCTGCTGACACTTGAGCTGCAACATCCCTATCTCACCTCTGGCGAGGTCGAAGAGTTCATCTATTCTGTTGTTCAGGCCGGAAGCGCTTCTGTTGATGTTCCTGGCAAGGCTAGTCCAGGGTTCATCCTTAAGCTCCGCCACCAGCAACTCGCTCGATGCGAGCACCGCCGTCAGCGGTGTCTTGAGCTCGTGCACCAGCGCCCTGGTGAAGTCCGCCCTCTTGCTGATCTCCCTTTCAAGTGCCAGCCTCAACTGCCTCTCCCGCTCGTACAGGTCTTCCAGCTTCTCCTCGACCCCTTTGCGCTCAATGGCGTAGCGCATCGCGCGAGCAAGCAGTTCGCCGTCCACACGGCCCTTGACCAGATAATCCTGCGCCCCTTTGCGGACAGCCTCAATTGCGAGCGCCTCATCGTCGAGGGAAGTCAGCACGACGATTGCGACCCGTGGCAGCCGGGTCTTAGCCGTAATCACCGTGTCCAGCCCCACGCTATCCGGCAGCGACAGGTCGAGAAGGACAACGTCCATGTCGCCCTTGGACAGGCGTGCTATCGCTGCCGAAAGCCTGTCCGCACACTCGAGTTCGAACGGGGCGTCCGGCAACTCCGCCAGCATCTCCCCTATGAGACGGGCATCGCCAGGGTTGTCTTCGACCAGCAATACCTTGACTCGCTTGTTGTCCATCTCGCTCACATGTCCGGCAGCTTGACGATGGTCAGCCAGAACTCCTCGATGGACTTGACCACTTTCATGAATTGCGTCAGGTCAACAGGCTTGGTGATGTAGCAGTTGGCATTGAAGTCGTATGCCTTCATGATATCTTCTTCAGCAGCCGATGTGGTTAGGATCACCACCGGTATGCGCTTGAGGTCTCTGTCGGTCTTGATCTCGACGAGCACCTCGCGGCCATCCTTCTTGGGCAGATTGAGGTCAAGCAGGACGATGTCCGGGCGAGGCGCCTCGGCGTACTTGCCCGCCCGGTGCAGCCACGCCATCGCCTCCACGCCGTCACTGACTACATGCAGGTTATTGCTCATCTTGCCCTCCTTCAGGGCTTCAATCGTGAGGCGGACGTCACCGGGATTGTCCTCCACCAGAAGGATCTCGATTGGCCTGCCGATCAACTGGGTGCTCATTGCTGCTCACCTCCGGTCATTGGGATTGTGAAGCGGAACGTCGAGCCTTTCCCCGGCTCGGACTCTACCCAGATGCGCCCTCTGTGGCGCTCGATGATTCGCTTGCATATGGAGAGACCGATGCCAGTGCCGGGATACTCGGCCCTGCTGTGAAGTCGCTGGAAGATCAGAAAGATACGTTCATGGTACTTCGCTTCAATGCCGATACCATTATCGCTTACGGAGAACACGTATCCGTCTTCATTTTTCGCGACAGAGACATGAACACGCGGCGGCTCTTCCCGGCGAAACTTGATGGCATTGCCGACCAGGTTCTGGAACAACGGCACCAGTTGCGTGCCGTCGCTGCTCACGATTGGGAGAGGATCGTAGTCCACCACCGCACCGCAGCCGTCAATCGCCAGCCGCAGGTTGCTCAGAGCAGCCTGAAGGGCCGCATTGGGGTCTGTCGGCGAGAAAGGCTTGCCGCGGGTGCCTACCCTGGAATAGGCCAGCAGGTCGTTGATCAGGTCCTGCATGCGGGTAGCTCCATCGACGGCAAACGCGATGAATTCATCGGCATCGCGATCCAGTTTGCCCCGGAAGCGCCGCGCCAACAACTGCACGTAGCTGGTCACCATGCGCAGTGGCTCCTGCAAGTCGTGGGACGCGACGTAGGCAAACTGCTCCAGTTCGGCGTTTGACCGTGCCAGTTCTCCCAGCGTTTGCTTCAGCTTGGCCTCAGCCTGCTTGCGCTCCGTTATGTCCCTCGTGATGCCGATGACCTCCACCCGGCCACTACGCCGCACAGGGAAGGTCGACGTCTCGACGCCAATGCGAGTCCCGTCCTTCCGTATCAGCTCCATCTCGTCAGGTCCCGTTGGCTCACCCTGCCTGCTCTTCTCGAGCAGGTCGGCATTCTTGGCGATATACTCCTCGGGTATCAGGCCAACCTCGACCGGATTCTTGCCCACTAATTCGTCTCTGGAGTACCCGACTAGGGTTTCCCACTTCATGTTGGCATCGAGGAAAACGCCATCCAGGTCGTGGGTGTGCACTCCGTCGGGGGCATTCTCTATGAGGGCCTTCAGCCTTGCTTCGGACTCCCGCAGTCCCTCCTCTGCCCGCAGGCGTTCCCCGATCTCATGCCTGAGCTCCCTCCATCTGCGGATCGAGAAGATGACAAACGCCAGCGCCAGAATGGCTGACGTTGCGAGGAAGAGATTGAGCACCCAGGTGCTGTTCTCTCCCGTCCACCTGGCTACGGCGTCGAACTCGCGGAAAACCCATGTGACAGCAACAACGACCATCTCGAGGACGAGGACTATGAGTAGTTCCCAGCCCACCCTCGTCATCTTGAATCTGGTCTTCACTGGCGACCCGCTAGCCATCGTCCTCACTCCACACATGGCGTGGGTTCGAATACGAAGCTGGCCACGTGCGCTTCCGAAAAGGCCTCCCTCATCAAGGCAGGCTTACCCCGGTTGATCCTCTCCTCACCAGCCTGGCTGCCGCGATTGGAGGCACTGAAGGCTTGCCTCTGTCGGAGCAGAGCATTCCTGCCTTGCAGGGCGCTTATTGTATACCACCTCCCGATGCGCGTGTCAACACATCGTGCGCGGTGCGCGACACCCGGCTCGCCCCCGGCGCCTGACCCGAGCCAAAGCAAGCGCCCCGGGGCTGCGCCGACGCCAAAGCCGCACAATTGCGCCTCCAGCCTGCGTATGCTAATATACCGTTGCGGCGCAACTGAGGGGCCGGGCATTCTCTCATGGCTTTGACGCTGGACGGTACGCCCGTCTTGGGCAACGACTGGTATCCCGCTGGGGGACTTGCAGGTACATTCACCCAAATGGCAAACGGGTGATTCTTCTGCCTCGGGAATGCTCAGATGAACAAGGAGAGCTCAGTATGAAGGCACATGAGTATCAAGCCAAGCAACTGCTCGCTGATTTCGGCGTTCCGGTGCCGCGGGGCGGCGTGGCCAGAACTCCCGCTGAAGCCAGGAAGATGGCAGCAGAGCTTGGAGGCAAGGTGGTGGTTAAGGCCCAGGTGCACGCAGGAGGACGTGGCAAGGCTGGCGGGATCAAGATTGTCTCGTCCCCGGATGAGGCCGAGCAGGCTGCCAAGGCGATGCTCGGCAGCAGGCTCGTCACCCACCAGACCGGACCCCAGGGAGTGCCCGTCAACGTGGTCCTGGTGGCAGAGGCCATCGATATCGACAGGGAACTCTACCTGGGCATCGTCATTGACAACGTAGCCGGCATGCCAGTCGTCATGGCCAGCGAGGCTGGCGGCATGGATATCGAGGAAATAGCGAGAACCAGGCCCGAAAAGATACTGCGCGCCTATGTCGACCCCATAACCGGCATCCGCCCCTACCAAGCAAGAAGGCTGGCCTATGGTCTGAACCTCAAACAGGAGCAGCTCCGTCCCGCCTCAGACATCATAGCCAACCTGTACAAGCTGTTCCAGGCCAAGGACTGCTCCCTCGCCGAGATAAACCCACTGGCCGTCGCGCGTGACGGCAGGCTTCTGGCTGTGGACGCAAAACTCAACTTCGACGACAACGCAGCCTATCGCCAGAAGGCCGTCGCCGAGTTACGCGATGCGGCTCAGGAAGACCCGCTGGAGGTGGAAGCCAAGAGCAAGGGCATTGACAATTATGTCAAGTTGGATGGCAACATCGGCTGCATCGTGAACGGTGCCGGCCTCGCGATGGCCGTTCTCGATCTCTTGAAACAGGCCGGGGGCGGCGCAGCCAACTTCTTGGATATCGGCACGCTCAACGACCCCGAGCGCGTTGTTCAGGCGTTCAGAATCCTGACGTCCGATCGCGATGTCAAAACAGTGCTGGTCAACATCTTCGGCGGCATGGCCCGTGTGGACATCATAGCACAGGGCATAGTGAATGCCTCGAAGCAAATGGAGATCAAGGTTCCTGTCGTTGTCCGACTCGCAGGCACGAACGTTGAGCAGGGCGAGCGCATATTGAACGAGTCAGGTCTCAAGCTGATCAGGGCCTACAGCTTCAAAGAGGCTTCCCAGAAGGCGGTTGCGGCAGCAAAGAAATCCAGTTGAGGTGGCACCTTGAGTATCTTGATTGACAAGAAGACGCGACTTCTGGTGCAGGGCATCACGGGCGGTGAAGGCAGCTTCCACACCCGGCGCTGCGTTCAGTATGGCACAAAGGTGGTCGCCGGCGTCACACCAGGCAAAGGGGGCACAGACCTGGACGGCATACCCGTGTTCAACACCGTGGAGCGCGCGGTGGCAGAGACAGGCGCCAACACGAGCATGATCTTCGTCCCTGCGGCTTTTGCCGCAGACGCCATGCTGGAGGCCGCGGAAGCCGGGATCTCGCTCGTCGTCTGCATCACCGAAGGCATTCCCACGCTGGACATGGTCGTTGTGCAGCGCTTCCTCAAACAGAAGAAGGTGCGGCTCATCGGCCCCAACTGCCCCGGGTTGATATCCCCCGGCAAGTCCAAGGTCGGCATCATGAGCGGCGACATCTTCCTCGAAGGCAACGTGGGCGTCGTCTCGCGCAGTGGAACTCTGACCTACGAGGCTGTCAGCCAGTTGACCGCACTCGGCATCGGCCAATCGACCTGCGTCGGCCTGGGCGGCGACCCCATCATCGGGACGGTGTTCGTCGATGCCCTGGAGCTCTTCCAGAAGGATCACCAGACCGAAGCGGTAGTGCTAATCGGCGAGATCGGCGGCAATCAAGAGCAGATAGCAGCCGAGTTCATCAAGAACAAGATGACCAAGCCGGTGATCGCCTTCGTGGCCGGCAGCAGCGCGCCACCGGGCAGGCGAATGGGCCACGCAGGCGCGATTATTACGGGCAGTTCCGGCAAGGCGCAGGAGAAGATCGCCGCGCTGAAGGCGGCCGGCGCCACCATTGCCGACAGCCCCGCCGAGATCGGCCCCACAACGCAGAAGGTGCTGGCCTCCCAGCGCTAGAAACCACCGCATCCCATCACGGGCGGTGCGCGGGGGTAGTCCAACAGGTTCCCCCATGTAGCAGAGCAATGGGTTTCGCTTCGCTCCACCCACCCTACCGCCTCGCAGTCCGATTCAGTCGGTAGGGGCGAACCCGTGTGTTCGCCCTCAACCCCGATTGGGCAGACACATTGGTCCGCCCACGAGCACATCACCCGCATCGCCACCCATGTGCTGGGCCTTCTGAAGCGGGGCCCGCGCATCAGGGCGAAGCGAAGCCATTTCCCTTGACACTCTGACCATGCTGTGATTTAATGATTGCCAATTGGCAGCAGGCCTTGGAGATGGAGTGAGAACACTCAGCGACGAGCGTAGATGGTGCCTATGAGAAGCGATGCGGCAAAGAAAGGCGTTGAGCGTGCGCCACACCGCTCCCTGTTTCGAGCGTTGGGCTTGACCACAGACGAGATCAGACAGCCCATTGTCGGCGTTGTCAACAGCTTCAACGAGGTCATCCCCGGCCACATTCACCTAAGACAGGTGGCCGAAGCGGTGAAGGCCGGCGTGTACAGCGCCGGAGGCACGCCACTGGAGTTCGATACCATCGGAGTCTGCGATGGAATCGCCATGGGGCACCCCGGCATGAGGTACAGCCTCCCGAGCCGTGAGCTGATAGCGGATTCCGTTGAGGTGATGGCTCAGGCTCACCCTTTTGATGCTCTCGTGTTCATACCCAACTGCGACAAGATCACCCCTGGGATGTTGATGGCCGCCGTGAGGCTGAATCTGCCGGCAATATTCGTCAGCGGCGGCCCAATGCTCGCTGGGCGTCTGCCTGGCGGCCAGTGCATCGACCTGAACACCGTTTTCGAGGCCGTTGGCAAGGCGGCCAGGGGCCAGATGACCAGAGCTGAACTGAAAGAGGTCGAGGAGGCAGCATGCCCCGGGTGCGGCAGTTGCTCGGGCTTGTTCACCGCTAATACCATGAACTGCCTCACCGAGGCTCTGGGAATGGCCCTCCCGGGCAATGGCACCATCCCGGCAGTTGATGCCCGCAGGATACGTCTGGCCAAGCAGGCGGGGCGGAAGGTCATGGAGTTGCTGTCCGCTGATCTCCGCCCAAGGGATATCGTCACCAGGGATTCGATCCACAATGCCTTTGTCGTGGATATGGCGCTCGGTGGCAGCACGAACTCCGTGCTGCATCTTGTGGCGCTGGCGCATGAGGCGGGCATCGGCTTCTCTCTTGAAGCCATTGACGCAATAAGCCGCCGCACCCCGCACCTCTGCAAGATAAGGCCTTCGGGGGAGTACCATCTGGAGGACCTGGACCTCGCCGGTGGCATACCGGCAGTGATGAAGGAGGTGAGCAAGCGGCTCAAGCTCGCCGCCAGGACAGTCACCGGAAGAACCCTGCGCCAGGACATAGCCCGCGCGCAGGTCAGGGACAGTGATGTCATCCGGCCTGCATCGAAGCCCTACTCGCCGAGAGGCGGGCTGAGCATCCTCTTCGGCAACCTTGCGCCGGAGGGGGCAGTCGTCAAGAGCGCGGCGGTCATCCCCAAAATGATGGTGCACAAAGGCCCGGCTCGCGTCTTCAATTCCGAGGACGAAGCCACAGCTCAGATCATGAAGGGCTCGCTCAAACCGGGGGACGTCGTGGTCATTCGATACGAGGGGCCCAGGGGCGGTCCAGGGATGCCGGAGATGCTCACCCCGACCTCGCTCATCGCGGGGATGGGACTGGACAAACATGTGGCCCTTGTTACGGACGGACGTTTCTCGGGCGCGACCAAGGGTGCTGCTATCGGTCATGTGTCGCCGGAGGCAGCGGACAAAGGGCCGATCGCCGCCTTGAGAGATGGCGACATTATAAGCATTGACATCCCCAGGAACAGGCTCGATGTGGAGCTGAGCGACAAGGAGGTCTCCGCACGGCTATCGCGACTGCCGGCGTTCGAGCCCAAGATAAAGACAGGCTATCTCAAACGTTACGTCGAGAAGGTGACCTCTGCCTCAACAGGGGCAGTGTTCAGGTAGGAGCTCTTGATGAAGCTGAATGGCGCCCAAATACTCTGCGAAAGCCTGGTGCGGGAAGGCGTGGATGTCATCTTCGGCTTCCCCGGCGGGGCTCTGCTCCCTTTGTACGACACACTGCCTCAGTACCCGCAGTTACGCCATATCCTGGTCCGGCACGAGCAGGGCGCCGCCCACGCTGCAGACGGCTACGCCAGGGCTACGACAAAGGTCGGCGTGTGCCTGGCCACATCAGGGCCGGGCGCCTGCAACCTGGTGACCGGGATCGCAAACGCTCACCTCGACTCCTCTCCGGTCGTAGCCATAACGGGGCAGGTAGCCAGGCCATTTATTGGCAAGGACGCCTTTCAGGAGATCGACATCACAGGCATCACGGTGCCCATAACCAAGCACAACTATCTCATTCTGCAGGCGGACGAGATAGCCACGAGGGTGAAAGAGGCCTTCCACATCGCGAGAACAGGACGGCCCGGGCCGGTGCTCCTGGACATCCCCCGCGACGTGTTCACCGAGGAGGCCACCTTCAGCTACCCGACTGCGGTTGACCTCCCCGGCTACAGGCCGGTTGTTCGCGGCCATCCAGCCCAGGTCAAGAAGGCAGCGAAGCTGATCAACGAGGCCAAGCGCCCTGTCATACTCGCCGGAAGGGGAGCTATTATCTCCGGCGCTTACGAGGAGCTCAGAGAACTAGCGGAGAAGGCACAGGTTCCGGTGGTCACCACTCTCCTGGGCATCGGCTGCTTCCCCGAGGACCACGTGCTCAGTTTCGGCATGCTCGGGATGCACGGCATGGCCTATGCCAACCTGGCTGTGGACGGTGCTGACCTGATCATCGCCATCGGCATGAGGTTTGATGACAGGGCAACAGGAAGAGTCAGTGGCTTCGCGCCCCACGCCCAAATAGTTCATATCGACGTCGACCCCGCCGAGATCGGCAAGAACGTACGTGTCGCAGTCCCCATCGTCGGCGAGGTGAAGAACGTGCTCAAGGCCTTGAACAAGCAGGTGAACGTGCAGACTCACATGGACTGGATACGGCAGGTCGAACAATGGCGCCGGGAGCACCCCATAGATGTCATCCACGACTCTGACAAGCTGCTTCCGCAGTTTGTGATTATCAAGATATGTGAGGTGACTCACGGTGATGCAATCATCGTCACCGGAGTCGGGCAGAACCAGATGTGGGCAGCGCAGCACTTCTGCTACCGGAAGCCCAACAGTCTAATCTCATCGGGCGGCCTGGGGACTATGGGATTCGAACTGCCCGCAGCCATCGGGGCCAAGGTCGGGAGGCCGGAGGAGACCGTGTGGGCAGTGGCCGGTGACGGCGGCTTCCAGATGACCATCCAGGAGTTGGCCACGGCAGTCCAGGACGATGTCGCGGTGAAGATCGCCATCATCAACAACGGCTTCCTGGGGATGGTGCGGCAATGGCAGGCGTTGTTCTACCAGCGCCGCTACGTGGCGACGCCCCTGAGCGGCCCTGACTTCGTCAAGATCGCCGAGGCGTACGGATTGCCTGCCCTAAGGGTGACCGACATGCAGCAGGTGGTGCCGGCTATCCAGAGAGCCATGGACCACAAAGGCCCCTTCCTCATCGACTTCGTGGTCGAGCCGGAAGAGAATGTCTACCCTATGGTCGCGCCAGGCGCCGCACTGTCTCAGATCCTGGATGACCCGAGGAAGGCGGTCGGGCTCAAGCTGAAGCCCCGGGAAACAAGCAATCTGTGATTCTCTTGATTCTCACCGGCTTTCGAGGAGGCCATCATGCCTAGCATCAAGCACACTCTGGTCGCACTCGTTGAAGACAAGCCAGGTGTCCTTAATCGGGTGGCGAGCCTGATTCGCAGGCGCAACTTCAACATCGAGAGTATCGCCGTGGGACATTCCGAGCAGCCCGGCCTGTCCAGAATGACCATTGTGGTCGACGGAGCCACGACGGCTGTGGAACAGGTCAGAAAGCAGTTGGACAAGTTGATCGAGGTGGTCAAGGTGAGCGACATTACCGATGACCCGATCGTGGCCAGAGAGCTGGCATTGATCAAGGTGATGGCGAATTCCTCGACCCGCAGCGAAATCATACAGATAGTGGACATATTCCGTGCGAAGATCATCGATGTTGCCCAGGACTCGCTCGTGATAGAGGTTACGGGGGACGAAGAGAAGATCGATTCGCTCTACAGCCTGCTCAGGCGCTTCGGCGTTAAGGAATTGGCGCGCACGGGCAGGATCGCCATGCCTCGAGGGGCGTCAGCCGTTGCCAGAGGCGAGCCTGAGGAAGAAGAAGCGGAGAACCACGCGCACCGGGCGAAGAGGGCCAGCCCGGGCCAATAGAGTAGGAATCGTATTGAAAGGACGGTGTACGCAAGATGTATTATGACAAGGACGCGGACCTGGGTTTGCTTTCGGGCAAGACCATCGCCATTGTGGGCTTCGGGAGCCAGGGGCATGCTCACGCCCAGAACCTGAGGGACAGCGGGTGCAACGTCATCGTTGCTGAGCTTAAGGGCAGCGACCCCTGGAAGGAAGCGAAGAAGGCGAAGTTTAA
>CAZBET010000033.1:0-11320 GCA_964490995.1 uncultured Dehalococcoidia bacterium | reverse complement strand
ACAGCGTCAAGGTCACATTCTGGAGAGGAGACAAGGAGGCAGAGGCCTCAATCACGCTGGCAGAGAGGCCGGAGGGTAGCTAATAGCCGCTCCTCTTCACGGCGAGCACCACCTTCACGGCGCAGCCAGAGCGTAGAGCGCCACAAGGGTGCCATCGTTGGTTTGACGCCTCGTGTCTGCCTACCTTTCCCCTTCCTTGCGGGCCCTCCTTCGTCGCAGCAGGCGGGGCACGCGTGGCCGGTAGAAACGGGGCGTGTGCGATGCCGCAGGACCTCGTTTTCCCACGTTGACGCGGCAGTTGAGCACCGGGCAGTCAGATGGGCAGTTGCCGTCTGCCGCCTGGTCGCAGGGCTCACAGTGGATGGTGACCAGGCCGTTGGACAGCTTGCTCTTGATATCAGCTTCCAGGTGATCGCACATCCTGTGCGCCTCAGCCAGCGACACCGACTTGGGCAGTACCAAATGCAGGTCGATGTAGCGCTGGCTTCCTGACTTGCGGGTGCGCAGTTCGTGGAACCCGGCAACTTCTCCCAGATGCTCCGTGATGCTGGCCGTGATAATGTCCTCTTCTCTTCCCGGCAAGCGCACATCCACGAGTCCGCCGAAGGACTTCCGGGTGATGCCCCATGCTGCCTTCACGATAAGCAGGGCCACTCCGATAGCAATCAGCGGGTCAATAATGTACCAGTGGGTCAGCCACACTGCGAGCAGTCCGGCGAAGACCCCCACCGAGGTATAGACGTCTGTCGTCAGGTGCCAGGCATCGGCCTCCAGGGCTACTGAGTCTGTCTTCTGACTGACCCGGTGCAGATGGCGCGAGACAAAGAAGTTCACCACGGCGGACACCGCCATCAGGCCGAGGCCCAGGTCGAGGCGCTCCACAATGCTCGCGCCGATAAGGATTTCGTGGATCTTGCGCGCGGCCTGATAGATGATCACGCCGGCCGCGAAGAATATCAGCACCGCTTCGATCGTGCCACTGACATTCTCTATCTTGCCGTGGCCAAACTCGTGCTCCTGGTCAGCCGGCTTGGCGGCAGCGCGGATGCTGAGGAAGGCGATCAGGGCGGCAAGAAGGTCGACAGCACTATGGATGCCCTCGGATATTACGCTCACGCTGCCCATGAGCACGCCGACGGCAATCTTGAGGATGACCAGCAGGCTGTTGGAGAGTATTGACAGGCCAGCAGCGCTGGTCCTGGTGGAGAACATTACTTGTCAAGACCCCGCCCCTTTACCCTAGGACGCAAGGTCGTTAGCCTCTGAGAACGCTCGATTCGACTACGACGAATTGCTCTATATCCCTGTGCGCAGCACTGCTTTACTCCGACAAGCTACACAGTAGAGCACACGTCTCGCGCTTCCCAGACATGGTAGACACATCGCGGCCGACTGTCAAACCGGCCTCCTTGCAGGTTGTTATCAAGCACTTGTCGGCAAGCGATGTGGAGAGACACGACAACTGATTATGATTGGGGCAAAGCCGAGGGACAGGCGGCGCCCTTGACAGGTGATGCTCGCTTCATTCATAGTAGGCGCAATCATTACAACCCTAGCCAACGACCGTAGAATAATGTGGACAGTAGCTCCCACTTCCCTGCTCGTACCTTTGATCCTTGCGCAGAAGGTGGAAGCCGCACGTAGCGACGAATAGCCAGAATCGCTTTGACTGCTATGAGAGCTTTCGCTATCCTAGAATGGCTCTATTGCAGCCACGGGAGGAAGCGAGATTAGCTGGTATTGAGGAAGCTCGCTCCGCCAAGAGACACAAGACTTCGTCTGGTGGGAGGTGGTTCTCATGCCCCATCTAGGTGAGATGGAAAGCCCGAAGCTGATAATAACTGCTACGTTGGCCAATGCATGGATATATCCCGAGGCCGAGAACTACCCCAGAACCCCGCAGGAAATGATAGACTACGCGTTCAAATGCTGGGAGAGCGGTGCCAGCATCATTCACATACATCTTCCCCAGGGAAAGCACTCCGAAGTCATCCGGGGGATACGGGATAGATGCGACGTAGTCATTCAAGGGGGGATGTCGAGTCATCCTATCGAGGAAAGGGGGGAGCTTTTCGAGGCACATCCGGACATGATATCCATTATTCTTAGCCATCATGATGAGTGCTTTCCCAATGTTGAGGTGAACAGACTGCATACCCGTGGTGAACTTGAGGAATATGCCAAGGAATGCCGGAGATACAATGTAAAACCAGAATTCGAAGTCTGGCACTATGGCTCAATATGGAATCTGAATCATCTTATCGGGAAGAAGCTTCTTGATCCACCCTACTTCCTGACACAGTTCTTCGGCTGGCCTGGTGGAACATGGTCGCCACCGACTCCTGAGGAATTCTTTCACAGGTTCAAGTACCTACCGCCCAACTGCATGAACTCTGTAAGTGTGATGGGACCGGCGCAGAGTGCCATATTGCCTCTGGCCATTGCCACGGGGCACAACGTCCGAATCGGCACTGAGGATTACCCGTACCTGAAGAAGGGTGTTCTGGCGAAAGACCCCAGTGAGCTGGTGGCAAGAATCGCTGCGATAGGCAAACTGATGGGGCGCGAGAGCGCAACACCTTCGGAAACAAGAAGGCTGCTCGGAATCAGATGACTCTCGGCTCGACGCTGAGTTCGCTAACTTGATACCACGTACTGACCAAGCTGCATCTACATTTGGCTAAGGAGTGATGTGATGGTGAAAAGGCCAGGGCTACTTGAAGGGAAGGTTGCAGTGATTACAGGGGCCGGCCAGGGCATTGGCAAAGCCACAGCACTCTTATTTGCGTCGGAGGGTGCCAGGGTTGTGGTGGTGGCGAGGAAAACTGCTGCCGGGCTCAAAGCTGTGGAACAGATCGAAAGGAAGAAAGGCGAAGCTCTTTTTGCTCAGGCGGATGTATCAAAAGAGGCAGAAGTTGTGGAAGCAGTCAAGAAGACTGTGAAAGCATATGGGCAGATTGACATACTGGTCAACAACGCAGGCGTGGTGCTTGTGAAGCCGATTGTCGAGACCACTGAAGCTGACCTAGACTATCTCATAGCCACCAACTACAAGGGCGTGATCTTCTTCATCAAGCATGCCGTCCCCCATATGTCCAAAGGCTCTTCTATAGTCAACGTAGCGTCAATATCCGGTCACGTAGGCCAAATCAATCACGCGGCATACGGCGGTTCAAAAGGCGCCGTGATCTCAATGACACGGGCACTGGCCTGGGAGCTTGCTCCGCGTGGTATACGGGTCAATACCGTAAGCCCTGGCTCAGTGGATACACCGATGCTTGTAGGTGATTGCGAGATTGAAGCAAAGCGTTTGGGAGTCTCTGTGGCGGAGATAAGGAGGGAGAGGGAGGACATTGGGGCGTTCCACAGATGGGCCACACCGGAGGAGATAGCGGAGGCAATCCTTTTCCTGGCATCGGGGAAGGCGTCCTATATCACTGGCACCGACCTTCTGGTCGATGCAGGCTGGAATGCCGGGTAGATACCTGCTTGGAGAAAGGAGGAATGCATGGAACCTGTGGGATTTGACAAGAGAAGGGCAAGTGAGGTCATGGATAAGAGGGGCATTGATGTAATGGTATTGACCTCGCCAGAGAATGTATTCTATACATCGGGATTGCCTGTTCGGCACATAGAGTACAATCCGATACTGTACGTGCTCTCCAACCAGTACCCAACAATGACAATAGTGCGAAGAGACGGAGAGGACAGCGTCATTACCTGGGCTTTCTTCGATCGGAATCTTACATGGATCAAGGATTTCTCCGGAGTGCTCGCGAAGCAGGAAGCTGTCAGCACGCTCACCTCCAAATTGGGGAAACGCAAGAGGTCAAGACGCAAGATAGGGATAGAAAACAGCATGCCCTTCTACGTGCTCGCTGCGCTAAGAGCAAAGTACGACGACGAGGATTTTGAGCCGGTGGACGACATTCTGATGGAGCTCAGATCCATCAAGAGTCCAGAGGAGATAAGGAGGATAAGAGAAGCCACTCGGATATCCGAGAGGACGATATCCGCTTTGATTGAACACCTCGAAGAAGGTATCTCGGATCTTGATTTGATAAGGCTGGCCAAGATAGCGACACTGAATGAGGGCGGCATCGGGACAAATCATCTCACCCTTAGCATAGGAGATAGCGATCCAGAAGCGCCGGGAACGGGGCGCAGGATCAAAAGGGGGGAGATGACTCGCTTTGATACCGGGGCAGTATACCAGGGATACGTATCTGATGTGTCACGTCATGCCTGTCTTGGTCCGGTGCCTGTAGATGCAGAGAGGACAGAGAGATATATCGTGGATTTGCAGCAGGCATGTGTTGATGCCATAAAGCCGGGCGTTACGGCCGGGGAGATAGAGGACGTACTGAACAAGAGGATGGAGCACAATCCGGCGAATATCATAGTATTCCCTATGGGACACGGCGTGGGATTGAATACCGAAGAATCGCACTTCATCCCAGCCAGTTTGTGGGGAACCCGGGATATGGTCTTCAAATCGGGAATGGTCTTCGATCTGGAATTCTGGTCTCCCTATGAGCCTTATGGCCACAGGCTGATCGGCATGGAGGACACGTATCTGGTAGATAATAAAGGCTGTGAGAGAATAACAAGGCTGGATCGGGTGATATTCTCAAAGTAAAGGGGGGGCTAGTGAAACAGTTGAGGGTCGGGATAGTTGGCTTGGGCTTTGCGGGCAGGCTGCATTGCGAAGGCTACCAATCCGTGGGTGAAAGGGCAAGGATAGTCGCCGTTTGCGATAGGAACAAGGAGAAGGCAAGGAGCCAGGCTGAGGAGTTCGGCGCTGAGACATGCTCTGACTATCGAGAATTGGCCAGGCGCAAAGATATTGATGCAGTAGATATCTGTTTGCCGCACAATCTGCATGCCAGGGTAGCCGTGGAGGCGGCGCAAGCGGGGAAGCACATACTTGTGGAGAAGCCCATAGCCACTACGATCGAAGATGCCGATAGGATAATCGCTGCTGCAAAGAGCGCTTCTGTCACATTGATGGTTGCCGAAAACCATCTCTTCAAGCCGGCACATCGCAAGATCAAGGAAATCATAGATTCCGGGGAGATCGGAAGGGTTTTCCTAGTGAGGGCGTTCGAAGGGACTGTAAGCGAGTTGACATTGAACCCGAACCCAAGGGACTGGCGCGGTACACAGGAAAACCAGGGAGTCCTGCTTGACATGGGCGTGCACAAGTTCGCCCTGCTCCGATGGTTGCTGGGGGACATCGATTCCGTTTTCGCGCTCAGGGAAAAGCTGGTGGTTACAGAGCTGGCACCCCACTATGACGATACTTCCATGGTTTCAGTGAAGTTCAGGAGCGGCGCGGTCGCGGAGGTAGTGGTTACATCCGGGCTTGTCGGAGGCGACACAAACAGCCTTGAGATATACGGCACGGAGGGGACAATACTTGAGAACCATAGGTGGGATAAGCCCGTAACGTATATGTCCAGAAGAACGTCAATGGATATGGGTCGATGGATATGGCCGGAGTGGGTGTCGCCAGAAGTGGAGCACGCCCCCTTCCCCGGATACTACAACATCTCCTTCAAGAATGAGGTAAAACACTTCGTTGATTGTGTTTTGGGGAATAAGAGGCCTGAGATGACTGGTGAAGATGGAAGGGAAGCGCTCAGAATAGCCATAGCAGCAACCAAGTCAGCGAAAGAGAATAGAATGATAAAGCTCTAACCAGAGTGAAATACCAGTATGCGTGCCGCAGCCGGCATTCGTCCCGTGAAAGACTCCATGGTTCGGCATCCCACCGGCTTCGGCCACTGGCTGTGCGCGCTGGGTTTCTATCTGGCCCAGCCAGAAGAGATAGCAGTGGCAGGTCCGCGCGGACAGCTCGTAATCTGGGGCGACCCAGCTGAGCGGCATCGGTATCGGAGACGTAGTGCAGGGGCGACCGGCCGGTCGCCCCGCAGCCCCCAAGATGTCACGACTTCTCCATCTTTTTCGTGTTCCGTTTTAGGATTTCTTCAGGGCTCGGGCCTATGATAGTCACATGGGCACTACCTTGCCGTGGAGACGCGCACTGTGTTCTATGCGGGATGCATGACCACAGCTATGGGCATCATGCCCCACACTGACGTCAAGAAGGCGCTCGAGCTTGCCCTCAATCTGGACGTCCCCTTCTGGCCGCAGCTTCCCCGGGTCAGCTTCTTCGAGGACATGTACGCACAGGCATCGTTGAACTTCCCCGGCGTCTTCATCGACAAGGAGAACGAGAGAGTCATCTTCGACACCTCAAGGTTCGAAGCAGAGCTCCCCGGCTACTCCGAGAGGGTGGCCGACCCCGAGACCTTCGCCTTGAGCACGGACTATTCGGCGGTTTACCACAGATTCCTGGCCGCGGACCTGCGTAAGTACCCTGCCGTCAGAGGACAACTGACCGGGCCGGTCAGCTTCGGCTTCAAGACTGTGGACGAAGACGCGAAACCAATCATCTACAACGATGGAATCAGAGGCATCCTGTTCGACTTCTTCCAGAGGAAGGCCAATGTCCAGTATCACGAACTGCGCCAGAAGAACCCCAACGCCTTTGTGTGGCTTGATGAGCCGGGCCTGGGCTGGGCGTTCAGCAGCCTTACCGGGTACGGCGATGAGCAGGCCAAGGCGGACTACCGTGACTTCCTGACAGGCATTGAGGGACCGAAGGCGCTGCACCTTTGCGCCAATGTCAACCTGCCATACCTGCTGGAGCTGGGCGTAGACATCCTGTCCTTCGACGCCTATCAGATTCAGGCCATGCCCCGGGAGTACGCTAGGGCGGTGGCCGGATTCCTCAGCAAGGGCGGAATCATGTGCTGGGGAATCGTGCCGACGGACTCCACGAGCCTCAGCAGGGAAACAGCGGGGACTCTGGAGACTCTGCTGGCGGGCTACTGGGAAGTGGTGTCGCGGGAATCCGGCATTGCGCCGGGCCAGATCGCCGGACAGGCCCTGCTGGCGCCGGCAAGGTGCTGTCTCAAGAACATCGGGCAGGTCGGAGCCGCCGGTGAGCCCGCTTGCGAGATCCCGGATGGGGGTCGCCTCTCCAGCGTCGAGGAAAGGCTGGTGGAGAAGGCCTTTGCCCTGCTGCCGGAGCTGTCGCGGATGCTGAGGCGCAGGTACGGCCTATAGGGCCCTGCCGATTGGCCGGGCAAGAGACATAAGTCGCATACAGAAGGGGACGCGGTCTCTAGACTTTGTGCTAACGGCGCGATGGATAGGAAGTGGCACGCAAGACTGCCCGCCAAATGATAGAAGCGGACGCTCTTTTGCAGGCTCTGCCATGGTTAACCGTTTGAGTGGTGAGACAAGTCCATATCTCCTGCAGCACGCGCACAACCCCGTTGACTGGTATCCGTGGGGCGATGAAGCCCTGGAACGCGCTGTGCGGGAGGACAAACCTATTGTGCTCAGCATAGGCTACTCGGCATGCCACTGGTGCCACGTTATGGAGCGAGAGTGCTTCGAGAACCAGGACATAGCCGGCCGCATGAATAAGGACTTCATCAGCATCAAGGTCGATCGCGAAGAGCGGCCTGACCTCGATGCCGTTTACATGGAAGCAGTGCAGGCGATCACCGGCAGCGGAGGGTGGCCGCTCACCGTCTTTCTGACGCCGGAGAAGAAGCCTTTCTACGGTGGCACCTACTTCCCTCCCGACGACAGGCAGGGCCTTCCGGGTTTCCCGCGCGTGCTGGAGACCGTGGCTCAGGCCTACAGAACCCGTAAGGGCGATGTGCAAGTTACCGCGGAGCAGGTCGTCGCACACCTGAAGAAAGCGGCCGAGACAAGACGCACAGCCGACCCACTGACCACGAGCTTGCTCAGCCGTGCCTCCTCCGCGCTCACTTCCGTGTTCGACGAGCAGAATGGGGGTTTCGGCCCCGCCCCCAAGTTCCCCCAGCCCATGACCCTGGAGTTCCTGCTGAGATATCATCACCGCACAGGCGATAGAGGCGCGTTGTCAATGGTAGAACGTACACTCGAAAGAATGGCAAGAGGTGGCATATACGACCAGATAGGTGGTGGGTTTCACCGCTACAGCGTGGACGCTGGCTGGCAGGTGCCTCACTTCGAGAGAATGCTCTACGACAATGCGCTGCTCAGCCGTCTGTACTTGCATGGATACCAGGCAACGGGAAAACACTTGCACCGGCGCATAGCCCAGGAGACGCTGGACTACGTCCTGCGCGAGATGACGAGTCCGGAGGGTGGCTTCTACTCCGCTCAGGACGCCGACAGCGAGGGCGGTGAAGGCACGTATTATCTATGGACGCAAGAGGAAGCAATGGGCGTCCTGGGGAGGGACGACGGAGAGCTTGCCGCAAGGTATTACGGCATAACGCAACGAGGCAATTTCGAAGGAAGAAACATCCTCATCCAGCCTGCTGAGCCGGAGGCACTGGCGCCCGAACTGGGGCTTGCCACAACCGATATTGAATCCAGGATCGCCCTGGCGAAGGGGAGATTGCTGGAGAGGCGAGCGCAGCGTGTGGCTCCAGGCCGTGATGAGAAGATTCTGGCAGACTGGAACGGGTTGATGCTTGCCAGCCTTGCCGAGGCGGCATCAACGTTCGACCGGCAAGACTACCTCAGCGCAGGCATATCCAACGCCGCTTTCCTGACAACAGCGATGCGCGACGGCAACAGCTGGAAGCACGCTTACAGAAACGGACGGGCCAAAATCAACGGCTTCCTGGCTGACTACGCTCTGGTCTGCCAGGGCATGCTTGCGCTGTACCAGGCGACTCTACAGGAGCAGTGGCTTCAAGCGGCACTGGACCTCGGGGCAGCAATGCTGGAGCGATTCTGGGATGAATCACACGCCTGTTTCTTCGACACCGGGCAGGGAGAGGAAACGCTTCTGGTCCGCCCGAGGAACATCTACGACAACGCTCAGCCCTCAGGTTCGGCCGCGGCATCTCTCGCTCTCCTGCTGCTGGCAAGGCTGACCGGCAACGCCGATTACGAGCGAATTGCCGCTGCCAGCATCCGCCCCGTCGGCGCATCGATGGCCAGGTATCCTACCGGCTTCGGCCACTGGCTATGCGCCCTCGATTTCTATCTGTCTGAACCGATGGAGATAGTAGTGGCCGGTCCGCCCAAAGACCCGGCGACGAAGTCGCTGATAAGCGCGGTCAGCAAGCTCTATCTGCCCAACAAGGTGGTCGCGGGCGGGGACCCCGAGAGGCCCGCGCGAAGCCCCGATGTTCCCCTGCTCGAGGGCAAGACAATGATTGGGAATATGCCCACGGCGTACGTGTGCCGGAATCACGTCTGCCTCGCGCCGGTCACGGATGCCGATTCACTTGGCACGCTGCTCAGTCAGAACCGCTGTGCCGCGAGGGAATGACGACCAGGCGGCGTGCCGACGGGCCTTCAGGATGGAGGGAAGACCATGAACAGCGGTGTCACGGCTGACATTGAGAAGGTATTGACGCAGTATCGCACTGTCGCCATAGTGGGAGCGTCGCCAGACCCTGAGCGTCCCAGCTACAAGGTGGCGGACTTCCTGATGATACAGGGCTACCACGTAGTACCGGTGACGCCCAAGGCCAACCGCATACTGGGCCAGACCGCCTATCCGGACCTGCGTTCCATCCCTGTTCCGGTTGAGGTGGTGGACGTGTTCCGTCGCTCCGAGGAGGTGCCTGCAATAGTGGAGCAGGCCATAGCCATCGGGGCGAAGGCGGTCTGGATGCAGCTCGGCATCGTCAACGAGGAGGCCGCCGCGAGGGCGAGGAAGGCCGGGCTCACCGTCGTCATGGACCGCTGCATGAAGAAGGAGACGCTGCGCCGCCAGGGCCTTGACCCGGACAGCACCTAGGCCAGGAGGAATTGGGGGCGACCGGCCGGTCGCCCTCAGAGAGTAACTCAATACAGAAAACGGAGGTAACACGATGGCGAAGACAGACGAAAACCTGAACGAAGCCTTCACAGGGGAGAGCAAGGCGAGCACCACTTACCGGGCTTTTGCCCGAAAAGCTGATCAGGAGGGATTTCCACAGGTGGCGAAGCTCTTCCGGGCGGCCGCGACAGCGGAAATCTTCCACGCGCGCAACCACCTCGAGGTGATGGAAGGCGTGAAGTCAACTCAGGATAACCTGAAAGCTGCGGCGTCCGGTGAGAACGTGGAGCACGTGAGAATGTACCCCGAGTTCATCGAGCAGGCCAAGAAGGATCAGAAGCCAAAGGCGGAGCGCACCTTCAACTGGGCCCGGCAGGTGGAGATACAGCACGAGGCGCTCTACAAGGCGGCGCTGGGCTCGCTGCAGGCTGGCGGGAAGCCCCAGGCCGCAGACTACTTCGTGTGCCAGGTGTGTGGCGCCACCATGGAAGGCAGTGCCCCGAACAGGTGCCCGATCTGCGGTGCGCCCAAGGCGCAGTTCCTGAAGGTAGACTAGCAGGCGCAGAAGCGGGTCAGTCTCAATGTCTTTGCGAGGCACCGCAGGTGCCGTGGCAATCGCCCCGATTGGGGCCATGAACCCATGAGACAAAAGTCACATACACCCAGGGCGGGGACTCTAGAATGGACGGCATGGGAGCCGTGCGGACATCGATAAGGAGGGAAACGATGAAGAAGGAGTTCGAGCAGTTGGCGGCCGAGTTGAAGAAGAGGGGCGTGGAAGCGGAGTTCCACGACGATTCGCTCCATGTGAAGGACAGGGCGGGGAGTGCTGAAGGTATCATCAAGAACGTTGGAAGCAAGCTCGGGGTTGAGTATGTGCTGGACAGAAAAGCGTGCTCTCCGTCGTGCCCGGTATGTCAGGGTCATAGTCCGATAGTCAGGGTGGCCGGATTCAGCGCCTACTTCACTGACATGCACAAAGAGGTGCAGGACCAGATCATCGCCCGTACGCAGCAGCGGCTGGTGTAGCGTCAAGCTCCGCGAGCCGAGTCAGTATCAGCGGGAGACCCTGATCGTAAGTAGGGGCAGTTCGCGAACTGCCCCTACGTTGTCTTCCCCCGCCCCTGAGTACGGGGCGATTGCCACGGCGTCCGCCTCTGGCGGGCGCCTCGCAACGACAGCGCAACCACACGTTGCCGCGCGCCCCGCAGGGCCAGTATGGGCGCGACGGTACTCCTACAGGCAGCAGTAGCAGCCCACTCCCTTTTGTGCTATCATTACGTGCGGGCAAAGCTATGACTCCGAAGTACAATCCCCGCGAAATCGAGGGGAAATGGCAGGCCCGATGGGAAGCCGACCGCCTCTACGAGGTACTTGAGACCCCTGAGCGCAACAAGTGGTATGCGCTCACAATGTTCCCCTACACCTCAGGAGACCTCCACATCGGACACTGGTATGCCATGGCCCCCT
>CAZBET010000032.1:0-11527 GCA_964490995.1 uncultured Dehalococcoidia bacterium | reverse complement strand
TCCCACCGCCAGTTCAAGCACAACAGCCCCACGGACGAACGCAGCGGTAGGAGCAACGGTATCGCTATCGTGCGGTGCTGACTGTCTGCCCCTCTTAGCGGCTACGCTTGCTGCCCCCAGGCCGGCCAGCGCAAGGACAATGAAGAACAGTGAGCAGCCCAATGTCCACACCAACTTCAAGGGGAGCCCAAGCAAGATGGCGATTGGGGGTAGCAATATGACCGTGGTCACGCCGCCCAGCCAGAAGCCGGCTGTGAGCTCAAGGGCTGCAGACCCACGCGGGAGTGCAACGGGGGGTGACACGCTTCTGTCAGTGTGCGGCACCAGGCGTTCACCTACCTTGGCAGCCAAGCCTGCGGTGCCCAGGCCGGCGAAGGCGAGGGCGACAAACAAGAGTGTGCAGCCCACAATCCTGGTCAGTTCCAGAGGGAGTACAAGCAGGACGACAACATGGGCTAGCAGTATCAATGCGGTGACGCAGCCCAGCCCGAAGCACTGCCAGGGCGTGCGCTCGACGCGTAGGCGCGCACGTTCGATAGTGTATGGGAAGAGAAGTCTCCAGGCAACCACGATGCCGGGGAAAATGATCGCCAGCCCCAGCAATGCGCCGAAGACTGCGAATAGCTCACCCAAATCCGCTTCCCCCTACCGAGAGTCCTGCGAGGTCCTACCGTTGCCTACCTTACCTTTGCCGCTGGCCTAATCCCACCTGCCCTGTATCTCACGCCTACGAGCTTTTCGCGCCATTCTATCATAAGAATCCGCTCCCGGCCTAGCAGCTGGACAAAGCGAACGACCTGACATAAGGCTAGTACTTCGAGACCCCTATCTCTTCCATCTTCCCCGTGACAACGAAGACGACCCGCTCACAGATATTGGTCACCCTATCAGCACTGCGCTCTAGGTTGTGGGCGACCCAGATCAGGCGTGTGGCCCTGGTAATGGTCTTGGGATCCTCCGCCATGAAAGTGAGCAATTCCCGGAACACTTGGTCGTAGAGGGAATCGATCTCATCGTCCTCGGTGGAGATTTGCCTCGCTGCCGCAGCATCGCGGTTGACGAAGGCATCAAGGCTCCGTCTCAGCATGTCACCCGTCTTCTGCGCCATGCGAGGCAAATCTATGAGCGGCTTCAGTGGCGGCTCGTTGCCGATCATCAAGGTGATCTTGCCCACTCCCTCAGCGTGGTCCCCGATCCTCTCAAGGTCGATGATGATGTTCAGAACAGCGACTATGATTCTGAGGTCACCGGCCACCGGCTGCTGAGTAACGATGAGTTCGATGCACTTCTCCTCAATGGCGTAGCGCCTCCGGTCTATCTCGCTGTCATCGGCGACAACCTGCTTCGCCAGCTCCAGATCCCTGTTCTTGAGGGCATCCATGGAGCGGTAGATTGCCTTCTCAACCATGCTGCCCAGAACCAGAACTTCATCCTGAAGCTCATGCAGGTGGCGCTCAAAAGTCGTTCTTGGCATTGTTTACACTCCCCTAGCCGAAGCGGCCGGTGATATAGTCCTCGGTTCTCTTGTCGCTGGGCCGGCTGAAGATATCACCGGTCGGGCCGTATTCCACAAGCTCGCCCAGCAGGAAAAAACCAGTCCAATCGGAGACCCGCGCCGCCTGCAACATGTTGTGGGTCACGATAACTATCGTATAGCTCTTTGTCAAATCATGCATTAGGTCCTCGATCTTGAGGGTGGATAGAGGGTCGAGTGCCGAGCAGGGCTCGTCCATAAGGATGACCTCCGGCTCCACAGCGAGCACGCGGGCAATGCACAGCCTTTGTTGCTGTCCCCCAGACAGAGCCAGCCCCGACTTGTGGAGGTCGTCTTTCACTTCGTCCCATAGCGCTGCGGCACGCAGGCTGCGCTCCACCAGTTCATCAAGGTTCACCTTCCGGCTGAGCCCCAGCATCTTGGGGCCGAAGGCCACATTCTCAAAGACGGATTTGGGGAAGGGATTGGGCTGCTGGAATACCATTCCCACCCTTTTCCTCAGCTCCACAACATCCACCCCGCGTTCATAGATGTTCTGCTTATCGAGCAGCACTTCACCCTCGACGCGAACTCCGGGGATGATGTCATTCATGCGGTTCAAAGTCCTCAGGAAGGTTGACTTGCCACAACCTGACGGCCCGATGAGCGCCGTAATCTGCTTCTCTCTTACGTTTAGGGTTACCTGCTTGAGGCAATGAGCCGTCCCGTAGAAGAAATCGACTTGTTTGCACTCTATCTTGGGGTCCATATCAGCCTACTCCATGCATTCTGGCCTGAAAGCGATGCGATATCCAGTTGACGACGGTATTGATGACCAGTATCACTATTATGAGCACTGCGGCCGTGGCCATGGCCTTCTCGAACGCCCTCGTCTCCATCGCCAGGTAGAACAGGTGCAGGGACAGCGTGCGCCCCCCTGAGAGCAGCGACGTTGGCATGGCTGAGCTGCCACCCATGGTGACGTAGAGACACGCTGTCTCGCCCACGATGCGCCCAATGCAAAGGATAATGCCAGTGACGATGCCCGGCAGTGCCGCCGGCAAGACCACATGCCATATTGCCTGCCACCGGGTAGCCCCCAGCGCCAGGGCAGCTTCACGGTGCGAACGGGGCACTGCCTTGATGGCCTCCTCAGACGTGCGAATGAGGGTTGGCAGGAGAAGGCAGACCAGAGTCAGCGCTCCCGAAAGCAGTGAGAAGCTGAAGTGCAAGGCGGTCACGAAGATGACGAACCCGAACAAGCCGAAGACGATCGAGGGCACGCCGGCCAGCGTGTCCACGCCGTATCTAATGAGGCGAGTGAGCCAGTTGTCCGTGGCATACTCCGCCAGGTAGATGGCTGCCCCTATTCCCGGCACAATCAGGATGGCAATAGTCAGAACCACAAGATAGATTGTGGCGACGATGCCAGTCGAGATACCCCCCTCTCCGCTGAGCCCGCCTTGGGGTGCTGTGAACAGAAAGCTGAAACTGAATTCCGGCAGTCCCCTGGCAAGGACGTAGCCCACGATGAGGAAGAGGATGAGAACAGTGATGATACCGCTTCCCCAGATGCATACTCTGGCCAACGTTTGCGTGGCCTTCGCCGACATCCTAGGCACGCTGCCTCCTCCGCATTGCTACAAGAGCCAGGCTGTTTATTGCCAGGATCACGGCAAAAAGCACAACGCCAACTCCAAACAACGCGCTTTGATGAATGCCGCTGGCATAGTTTATCTCCACGGCTATGCCCCCGGCCATGGTACGTGTCGGGTCAAGGGGCGAGGTTGGAATTAGCACAGCGTTGCCTGTGACCATGATCATGGCCATGGCTTCGCCGATGGCCCTGCCTATTCCCAATATGATGCCCGCGCCGATGCCGGAGCGAGCCGCCGGTATCATGACATGCCATATGGTCTGCCAGTGGGTGGCTCCCAGCGCCAGAGCGCCCTCTTTGTATCTTCTGGGCACAGCCCTGATGCTGTCCTCACTGATGCTGATGATGGTGGGAAGGACCATCGCCGTAAGCACAAGAGCGCCCGCTGCTACGCTGTAGCCCGTGCCGCCGATCTCGCGCACCACAGGGACGATGAGCAGCATGCCCACAAGGCCGTAAACCACCGATGGTATGCCCACCAGGACTTCCACGGCGGGCCTCAGAAGCTGCCGCACTCTGTGTGGCGCCACCTCGGCAAGCAGAATAGCGCATCCGACCCCCAGGGGGATTGCCAGAACCATGGCGCCCGCGGTGACGGCAAGGGAGCCGACTATCATGGGCAGCATGCCGAATTGCCCCAGTGTAGGGCGCCACTCGGTTCCGAAGACGAAATGAACGAAGCCTACCTCCTGGAAGGCAGGGATGCTCTCTTTGAGGGTGAATATGGCGATGGCGGCCAGTATTACGAAGGAAGTTGAGCCGCAGACGAACACCAGATACTTGGCGTTGCGGTCCACGAAATAGCGAGACACCATTCTGAAACCTTGCCGCGGTCGGGATGGCTCGAGCCATCCCGACCGGAGTTCGCACTGATTGCTGGTGGCAGGCTCCTACTCGGCCGAGATGTAGCCCTCCTGAACGATGATGCTTTGCCCCTCCGGGCCTGTGCAGTAGCTGATGAAGTCCTTCACCAGGCCAGCGGGCTGCTGTTTGGTGAGGAAATACAGGGGGCGGACGACGGGGTAGCTTCCGCTCTTGGCGTTCTCCCCTGTCGCTGCCACACCGTTGATAGCCAGCGCCTTGACCGACCTGTCGACGTATCCGAAGGATATGAAGCCAATCGCCTGCGGGTCGGTGGAAACCGCCGTTACAATCGCACCATTGGACGGTTGCAGTATGGCATCAGCCTTGATGAGCGTCTTGCCCATCACCATTTCCTCGAAGGCTGTCCTTGTGCCAGACCCTTCCTCCCTCGCTACCACGTCTATGCGCTTGTCCTCCCCGCCAACCTGGCTCCACCTGGTGATGTTGCCGGCGTATATCAGTATAACCTGCTCAGTGGTCAACCCGGTTATCGGGTTTGAGGGATGGATTACGAGGGCGATGCCGTCCCGAGCCAACAGGTGTTTTACGAGGTTTGGCTCGTCCGGCTTGAGCTCACGCGAGGCAGCGCCGATATCGACAACGCCGTCGTTGACGGACTTGACGCCGACGCTGCTGCCGCCGCCCTGGATGACGATGTTGACGCCGGGGTTCTTAGCTTGAAATGCCTGGGCCAGCTTTTCCGCCACGGGCTGCACGGTGGTTGAGCCGGCCTCAGTGATAGTGGCCGCAGTTCCTGCACCGCATCCAACGAGTGCAGAGCCTGCCGCAACGAGGGCCGCCAGGACCACAAGTGCGACCACGGGCAGCGTGACTCTCTTCCATCCGGGTACCGCATGCATCTTGTTACCTCCTGTTTGTCTTTCTTGAGTCGTGAAGTACTTGTGGAGCCAGCCTTGCCCCTGCCCCTGCCTCACGACATCACATCTCCTCAATCAGCTTCCTGACTCTGGTTTCGATGTCGTCCCTGATAGCCCTTACCCGCTCGATTGACTTGCCCTCCGGATCCTCCAATCGCCAGTCCTCGGTGGGAACAAAGGTGGCGGGGCAAACGCCCTCCGCGCCGCAGCCCATGGTGATGACCCTGTCAGCGTCTTCCAGCATCTTCGGGGTGAGCATCTTGGGGCGCTGGCGGCTGATATCCAGTCCCACTTCTTTCATAGCTTCCACCACAGTGCGGTCCGTGTCACTGGCCGGGTGGGTCCCAGCAGAATACGCCCGCGCCTTGCCGGCGGCATGGTGGTTGAAGAAGGCCTCCGCCATCTGGCTTCGACCTGAGTTGTGGACGCAGACAAAGAGGACTCTCTTCATGACAGTCCGGGAATCTACCGGGCCTCGAACATCCACTTCATTCTGTTTCCATGATAAGGAACGGTGTTTAAGGGACACTTAAGGCCTTGTTAAGAATTGGTTAAGGATGCTTCTCCGACCCGCCTAAGTCCTGGGAATAAGTGGTAGGGTGAAGTGGAACGTGGCGCCCTTGCCCTCCATGCTCTCCGCCCATATCCTGCCGCCGTGGGCCTCGACGATATGCCTGGCGATGGCCAGCCCGAGGCCTGTGCCGCCGCCGGAACGGGACTTGTCTGCTTTGTAGAAACGCTCGAAGATGCGGGGGAGATCGTCTGCGGGAATGCCCACACCGGTGTCAACGACGGAGACTAACATTCTGTCGCCCTGGACTCTGGCTGAGATACTGACTCTGCCGCCGGAGGGGGTGAACTTGATGGCGTTGTGAATGATGTTGACCAGAACCTGCTCTACGCGCCGCTCGTCACCCACGACTCGTGGCAGGTCGGCGGGGGCGTTGACATCTATCGTGAGCCCCGCGCGGTCAGCCTGTGCTTTGAGCCTGTCCACGGCGTGCCCGATTGCCTCGCCTATTGAGATGTCTTTCTTCTCGAGAGCGGCTTCGCCGCTTTCGATACACGACAGCTCTCCCAGTTCCTGCACCATCTGAGCTAGTCTATCCGCCTCAGCGTTGATCTTGCCCAGAAAAGCCTTCGCTACCTGCGGGTCGTCTATGCCACCATCACCGAGCGTTTCGGCGAGGGCTTTGACGGAAGCTATGGGAGTGCGCAGTTCATGGGATATGTTGGAGATGAAGTCCCGGCGAACCGTCTCCAGCTTGCGCAGCTCGGTAAGGTCCCGGATGTGCACCAGACAGCCGCCACCCTGCAGAGGCGTGGCTGTCATGGACAAGAACCGCTTTCTGGCCTTCATCTCCACTGCCGCTGCCTGCTGCTCTTGTGCTGCCAGACAGCGCTGGAGTACCCCGTTGAGCTCATGGTCGCGCACTATCTCGATGAAAGTGCGCCCCAGCGCCTTCTTCTCCGGAACCTGGAAGATATCCTCTGCTGCACGATTCAGAGCGGTGATTCTGCTGTCACCATCGACCATGAAGATGGCATCATCTATATTGGATAGGATAGTTGCCATCTTGTCACGCTCGCTGGTGATGAGACCCACCGTCTCTTTGAGCCTGACCGTCATCTGGTTGAATGCCCGGCCAAGCTCGCCAACTTCGTCACGGGACGTTATCTGGATTTCCTGGTCGAGTTGCCCTTGAGCCACCCTCCTGGACAACTGCGTCAACTTCTTCACCGGCTCGGTGGTGATTCTTAGAATCAGAAACGCCAGGAGGACGGCGATGATAGCTGCAACCGCAGCGCCCACAATGATTACTCGATTGAGGTGCGCCAGAGACCGGTCTATCTCGGCCAAAGACAGGGAGACTCGCGCTACTCCTGCAATCTCTCCATCCACCTTTGTCGGCACGGCGACATACATCATTTGGTAGCCCAGGGTCGCGCTGTAGCGGATGCTGTAGCCAGTCCCCTTGGAAAGGGCCTCTTTCACCTCCGGCCTGTCGGCATGGTTATCCAGGGTAGCCGGGTCCTCCTTCGAGTCCCCCAGAACAGCCCCATCCCCGTTGATGATCGTGATTCGCGCCCCGATCTGTTCCCCCAGTCGCTTGGCCAGCGCATCGAGACCTCCAGTCTGGTTGCCCGCGAAATAGGGGGCACTGCTGTCTGAGATGAGCCGCGCCTCGTCAGTGAGTTGTGTCCTCAGCGTGTCCAGATGATCGCTTCTGGCTTGGTGTGACAGGTAAGCGCCAAGCCCGGCTACGCATACAACGATTAGCACAGCGAAAACAATACCTATCCGCCATTTGATGCCTCGGAACACTGCTAGCCCTCGAACTTGTAGCCAACGCCCCGCACCGTCAGCAGATGCCTTGGTTTCGCCGGGGCTTCCTCAGTCTTCTGCCTCAGCCATCTCATGTGGACGTCTACGGTGCGTGTGTCACCGGCATAGTCGTAGCCCCAGACCTTCTCCAGGAGCTGGTCGCGGCTGAATACCTGCTCCCTATTCTTGGCCAGGAAGGCAAGGAGGTCGAACTCCTTGGGACTCAGGTCGATGACATTGCCGCCTCGCGAGACCCTGTGTCGAGCGAAGTCGATCTTCAGGCCGCCGGCCTCTATTGCCGAAGGCGCTGCTGCTCCAATGGGCACCGCCTCCAGCTTCGCCATTTCCACCCGGCGCAGCATCGCCCTTACCCGGGCCAGAAACTCCCTCATGCTGAAGGGCTTGGTCATGTAGTCATCGGCCCCGAGTTCCAGGCCAACCACCTTGTCGACTTCCTCAGCCCTGGCAGTCAGCATGAGAATAGGTACGGTCATCTCTCTCCGCAGAATGCGACAGACCTCCAGTCCATCGAGTCTGGGAAGCATTATGTCCAGCACAATCAGGTCTGGTCTATCCTTGCGGGCAACGTCAATGGCCTCAACGCCGTCACAAGCCGTGACGACGTTGTACCCTGTTCTGGCCAGATTGTATCTCAGAACATCCAGGAGGGTCCGGTCATCTTCAACTACGAGGACCTTGCCGCCAGCCATCTCAGCTCTCCGGCAATACTCTAAGGCTATTTGCACAATCTATCAACCCCTCGTTCTTGTCGTTGTTGCAGGATTGTCCCATGCCTGCACGGCCCGCTATTCTTGTTATAATAGGCCGTGGCCCGCGAGGCGCGCGTCCGCAGGAGATAACACCGTGACTGAAGACAAGCATGAAGCGACCTCCAGGCTGCTGAAAGCGCTGCTGCAGCCCTGGCATGAGGCAGTTGAGTCCCCCGCAGAGGCCCAAAGGAAGGTGCTCAGCGGTCTCCTGGAGGGATTCGCCAAGACTGACTACGGAGCCAGGCACGGGGCGGCTCACGTGGAGACCATTGACGACTACCGCCGCGCCTTTCCGGTCATTACCTACGAGGACTGCAAGCCCCTGATTCAGAGAGTGATGGCTGGGGAGACGGGCCTGCTGCTCGGTGAAGAACCGATTGGCTGGGCTATCACGCGAGGCACGACCGGAGACGAGTCCAAGTTCATCCCCATGACCCCCACGGACCTCCAGATGAGGGTCAGCGCCGGCAGGGCGATGCTCAACTACGTAGTCAGTGGCAACTGCTACGAAGTGCTGGAGGGCGCCAACCTGAACCTGAACTTCCCCTCGGTGGTGGGGACCGTTCAGGTCGGGGATAAGGAACTGGAGTACGGCTATAGCTCGGGCATCTACCTGAAGCACGTTTCAGCATTCACCCCCGTACGGTCGGTCCCAGCACAGGAGGAGATAGACGCCCTCGGCGGCGGCAAGTCCGTCCGCGACTGGGAAGCGCGTTTCGAGCTAGCATACCAGAAGTGCAGGGATGAGAAGGTCACTATGGTGGGCGGAGTTGCGCCGACGGCCATTCTCTTCGGGCAGTACCTCCGCCGGGCTCACAGAGTCTATCCCAAGAACCTGTGGCGGGTGCGCGTCATGACCCTGGGCAGCGTGGCCGGGATAAACACCCGGTACGAGCCCGCGCTGCGAGCTTTCTACGGGCCAGTCGATATTCGTGAGATCTACGGTGCTACCGAAGGTATGTTCGGGCAGCAGAGAGACGACCGCAGGGCCTGGGTGCCCAACTACGACCAGTTCTTCTTCGAGGTGCAGACCCGACGGGGCGTGAAGCTGCTGTACGAGATGAGGCCCGGTGAACTGGGAAGCCTCATCGTTTCGACGCCGGTTTTGGCCCGCTACAAGATCGGCGACCTGATGCTTGCCTTCCGGCCCCCGTATTTCCGCTGCATCGGCCGTGACCGCTGGTGGACCCCACTCGATTATGCCTGGGGCGAGTTCACGACCCTGAACTTCGGGCGCCTTTAGGGTTCGACCGCGTCGTGTCGCGGCTGCACAGCAATACGATCGACGGTATGCCGCATACCCCGTTCACCGCCGAGGTACGAATGCACGAAGCACTATTGTGAGTGCGATCACAATCAGTATCACTACCCAGACGTACACCCAGCTCAGGAGAGCACCAAGCCCTATGCCCAGGAAGACCAGCCCAATGACTAAAGACCCGCCCACCGGACGCCGGTGCTCAGGTATGAGCAGGCGAAACAGCGACATGCCAAGGATGATGACTCCCGCGCCCGCGAAGAAAACGGCCCAGTTTGCCCACCAACTGAAACGGTCGCTGTAGTTCGTGGCTTCCGCCAGCAATATCAGTGCTCCCCAGATAAGAACCCCTGCCCAGGTTACTGCGCCAAGCTTATTGCGCCGCCATTTCTCGTCCCAGCCTTTCCTTTTCTCGTCTTCCTTCTCTTGCTTCTCACGCCTCTTCTCATCCTCTTTTTCTTCGTGCCGTCTCTCAGCCATTTCCCCTCCTTTCGAAAGTCGACGACTGCCGGATACTCAATCCTGACACCTCCGCAGCCTCACGGCCAACTGCTGGACCAACGCCCAAGCGGTTGACTGCCAACACCCGTCAGGCAGGCCTTCTTTGAGCGAGCTTCCCCATGAGCCTTTCAAGTGCCTGGACGTCGAGCCCCCGCGATGCAGCCCGCTCCCCCATCCATTCCACCATCGAGGGCGGCGGCGGCTTCACCTGGCCCGCCAGCCTCGAAACCAGGCTCAGCGCGCCATCTTCGCAGGCCTCGACGCAGAGGCCGCAGCCGAAGCAGCGCCGCTCGTCAACCTTGCAGACTCCGTCCGCGATAGAGAGCGCCCCGAACTGACAGCGCTCCACGCACAGCTCACAGCCTGGGCACAGCCTCTCATCCACGCGAGCCTGGAAACCAGACGGGGCTATCGCACTCAAGAGACCGTATTCGGCAACCCCACGCAGGATGGCGCAGCTACACGTGCAACAGTTGCAGATGTAGTAGACCTCGCGCTGCGTGTTGCCGACTGTATGAACCAGGCCGGCTTCCTCAGCCTGGCGCAGCACCGCCAGCGCCTCCTCCCTGGTCACCGGCCGTATCCCGTGACTCCCGTCGAAGACGTTCGGACGCCGGCTGAAGATCATGCATACGTTCACAGGGTGCTTGCACGGCTGCCCCAGCAGCTTTTTCTGTGTCCGGCAGATGCAGTCGAGTACGCCCCAGGACTGCGCCTCGCCGAGCATGACTGTCGCGCGCTCGTAAGGCATGACCTCGATATCCACCGACACGCTCTGCTCAACAGGTATGACCCGCTGCATCGGCGGCTTCACCGTGAGCAGTTGGTGGAACGCCTGCTGATAGTACTCCTCGAAGAGCCGGGCCAATTCCTCATCGAGATGCACCAGTTGTTCCTCATAGATGCCGACCACGAAGGGAATCAGGCCGTAGCTGACCCTGCCCTGCCTCTCCTTGACGCGTATCAGGCCCCGTTCAACCATGGCCTCCAGCCTGGCCTTCACCATCTCAGGGTCCTCACCCGCGCGCCCCGCGATCTGCTCTACAGACTCAGGCACAAGCCTCAACTGGAGAGCCAGGGCGGCCTGCTCCGGAGTGAAAAGCCGCGATAGCAGCTTCAGCTCCACGCCGCTCTTGGTGGCGGGGAAACCGTTGGGGATAGTATCAAGCAGCCGGGCGAGTTGCTTGTAGACATCGTCAGTTCCCACTGCTGGCTTCTTGCCCGTCAATCCGCACCTCCTGCGGTTCCATCCTTCAGGGTTGGCTGCCGGTATGGGCACTGGGGGTCCGGACCAAGATAGTCTTCACTGCCGTGCGCCCTGGCGTACGCCAGGGCGATTGCCCGGCAGCCTCGACACACCGACCAGTACAGACACGACCCGCAGCCATCGTGATAGTCCTCGCGCGTCCTCAGGGCCCAGAGTACAGGGGAGTCCACCCAGAGCTCGCTAAATGACGTCTCCCTGATGTTCCCGATCGGCAGGTCCATTCGCCGACAGGGCATGATGGTACCGTCACAATTGATTGTAACGCCGAACACGCCTGCCGCACAACCGCCGACCGGCATCTTGGTCTGTGGAGGTTCGCCCCGCATATCCGCTACTGTGGCCAGCGGGTCGCGCGACGTAACCGCAACCCTGGCGTCGGATCTGTGCCGGCGCAGTTCCTGATGGAACCCCGCCACCTCCTCCGGAGTCAGCGCGTGGCTGCTGAGTTCCTTCCCCCTACTCGTGGGAACCAGTCGGGAGAACGCAGCGCCGCCGAGGCCCAGTTCCTCGGCGAGGCGCACCGGGCCCGCAA
>CAZBET010000031.1:0-11735 GCA_964490995.1 uncultured Dehalococcoidia bacterium | reverse complement strand
TTCATACAGTAATACCACCAACTGAGAGAAAGGTACAGGTCTAAGATACAAGGGGTCGCCGGTGGCGCCGATGGTGGCGAAGCGGCCGTCGTCGTTGCGGAGCGCGACGATGATCCGCCCGGCGCCGGGCCTGGCCTCGGCCTGAATGAGTGTGGCGTCCGAGGTTACGTCGACGTGGTCGGGCATGATGGCGCCGCGCCATACTTTGGCGGCGGTGGTGAGCCAGAGGCTGAGGGAGTTGTAGCAGAGGGCGGCCCCGTAGTCGGTGAGCTGGTTGAAAGGGACGGGTTCGCGCCACAGGTTGTCGATGAAGTCGGCGGTGGCAAGGCTGTGGGTGAGATAAAGGCGCGAGTAGGGTTCCGGGGCCGAGTAGGCTTCGACGAAGACCGCCCTGGGGACGGTGGCGGCGTTCAGGGATGGGTACTTGTAGGAAAAGCCGGATGCGGGAGGTGCGGAGGTTAGCTCCTTGAGGGTGGTCCAGGTGTTGGGGGCGGCGGAGTAGCCGTCCCCGAGGAGGCACGTCCAGACGCCTGGCCTGGTGGTGGTGGTCTCGGTTCCGGTGACTACGATGTCCCAGTCGCCGAGGTGGGAGACGGCGACGCCGGAGATCGAGTGCATGGTGTTCGACCACTTGGCGAAAGCCTCCCAGCCGGTGACACTGTCCCAGCGGCTTCGGTAGAGGTCTGTGCCGTCGGAGTATATGACTACGGCGGAGGTGGCGGACTTGAAGCAGGCGGCGACGCGGTAGTTTGCGGGCGCGGCGCCGATGGTGGCCATGTCGACCCATGAGCCCCAGGTGTTGCCGTAGTTTGCGCTCTCTCGGCGGTACAGGTGGCCGTCTGAGCCGATCCTGAAGGCGAAGACGGTGACGCCGCTGGTTGGGGCTGCTATGGCCAATGCTTTTGCGGCGACCGCCCAGTCGTCCCAGGCTGCCCAGGGCGACGATGGGCCTGGTTCGAGGATGCGCTGAAAGTAGACGTTGTCGGCGGCGTCGGCCCGCAGCCGGTACATGTACGGCCCCGCGGGACTGATGGCGGCAGCCTGGGGGCCGTCGTGCTGCGAGCCGTCGTACAGCTTCGACCACGTGGGGCGGGCTATGCCCGCGATGGACTGGTAGACCTCGACCATGGGGTAGGGGCGCGCGGAGCTCTTCTTCTGCGCGGCCGTGAGCGTGGGGGACAGGTTTCTCATGTGCCTCCGTGGGGCCTGGTGACCTCAATGGGCGAGGCGACCTCGCCCCTACGGTTTTGTCTTACCGTTCGCCCTGAGCTTGTCGAAGGGCCGTTCATGGTTCGACAAGCTCACCACGAACGGCAACGCGGCGTCCTGCCCACGGACTAAGGCAGGCCGGGGGGAAAGTGAGTCAGGTTCCTCATTTGCGTTTCCTCGTTCCGGCGCTGGCGCTTTTACTGTAGTAGAACTGCATGATCAGCCCGAACTGGAGGATCGTTGCTCCGATAACCTCGTTGGGGAGTTGAATCCAGCGCTGCGCCACCCACAGGCCCACTATCATGGGGAGGGCGATCAGCGCCAGGCGGTCGTTGAAGGTCTTCCAGCCCATGGTTTGTCCTCTCAGGTGGGGTCACGGCATGCCGTCGCCCTACGGGCCGCAATCTCCTGCCCGGGACACCGGTGTCGTCGCCGGTGGGTAGAGCTGCCTGGCACGCACCTTGTTGGCCCGGCCAAGCCGTTTCAATTCCTTTTGAAACGAAGCCAGGCTTCTGCTCCCCTGCTCCTCGTATCGCCCGGGCGTGTCGGCCCCGCCGACGTTGACGCGGTTGACGGCGTAGCTCGCCCATTCCAGCATGGCGTACGCTGCGGCCCCCGCCGCCACGAGGTCTTCGTGTTGGGCCGCGATGGTGGAGCCCTGGTCGGTCAGGGTATGGAGCTTGCCGTAGTATATCCTTGCCTCGCTGCCATCGGGCGCCACATCGGAAAGTATGGTCAGCGTGTCGGCCCAGAGGGCGAAGCGGTGGTACGCGGGCGGGTAGTGGCCGATGGGGTACTCCACCGCCTCGACCATAACCCTGTCGGACAGGGTGGAGATGTCGATCTCGCGGCCGCCCGGTGTGGTGGCGAAGTCCGCCGTGTCCTCCAGAGGCAGAGCGCCGGAGTATTCCCGCAGGGCGCGGGAGACGTGCCGGTCAAGCTCGTCGTCCGTCCAGCGGTAGTTTGCGGGGTCTTCGTCGTGCAGGTCTCTACGGACCAGCGCTCTCATCTCGGACAGGTTCACGGGAATCCCTCCTCCCGTTGTATGGCCCGGGTAGGGGCGGTTCGCGAACCGCCCCTACGCGAGGGTCCGCAAAGTGTCCGGCACGTCCCTGCCGGCTTTGCGGTAGTGGGCGGCAAGGTGCCTGGCTGCGGCCCGCTTCTCCTCCGCGGAGGCGTCGACCGGCCGGCCTCGATAGCCGCCGGGTGAAAGCGCAGCGACAGCCGCAGCCAGGCGTTCCCAGTCCACTGTGCCTTCAACGTCGAGCCTGCCCTTGAGGGCCCGGTAGATAGCCCGGGTATGGTGGGGGAGCTTCCAGGTTTCGGGTTCGTCAGGGTCGCCGGCGATGGCGAAGGCCTCTCTGGGCAGGCCGTCCTTCAGCTTGCGGTTGTCCATGTTGTCTCCCCATCGGGCACGGCACGCCGTGCCCCTCCTTATATGTGGGAGGGCCTTTCCAGGCCCGATATTGCCGGTGTCAAGGCTGGAAAGCCTTTCCCACACTGTGGGCTGGAAAGCCTTTCCCACATCATGACAGCGGGCAGCCCTAGTCGCGAACGCCTATGAGACGGGCGAGCTTGACGCTGTTGAACAGGGCCAGCGAGCAGTACCACTTGACGCGTGTCCTGGTGGCGTCCTTGACTTCGAGCTGGCCCACCCGCTCTACCTGGAGGCCGCCTGGGCTGGTGAGGCCCATGAGCGCGCCCTCTCCGAACTGCATGGCGTAGATGTTGGAGCAGTCGGCATTCACTCCCTGAGTCTTGGCGTCGGAGACCCAGTCGCATACGGCTATGGGGACCCCGTTGAACAGGAAGACCGCGTTTCCGAACTGGTCCTGGGACATCTCGATCGAGCCCAGCGCTCTCTGGAGCTGGGAGAGCTTGCGGCGGCTCCGCTTGCTCATGAGGAGCATGTGGGGCTTGCCGCCCTTGATCCTGTCCACCAGTTCGTCGAGCTTCTCCAGGGTCAGGGTGCCGCCGTCGGCTCCCATGCTGACCGTCTGGCCCGAGACGCAGAGCTTGTCGAGGCCGTCGAAGGCCTTGGCGTTGCTGGATGTGTCCCCGTTGACGAAGGTGTCGTCGAACTTCTGCTGGATCGCCTTCGCCTTGAGCTGGATGATGGCGGCTTCGAGGTCCTGGATATTGGAGCGGGTGGCTGCGAGGAAGTTGTCCACGTCGGCGTCGCCCCCCAGTATCTTGAGCGTGGCGGTCTTCTGGGTGAAGGTCGGTGTTGACTCCGCCCACTCGTCGCCGACGTCGTAGAAGGCTGCGGCCGCGGCTGTGTTCTCCTGGTTGTAGGTCAGGCCGTTGCCGACGATCTCGGCGAAAGGGAGCACCTGAAGTGCGGGGCTGTCGTAGATTATGGTCTCGATGACACCCTGGAGCAGGATGTCGTTGGATAGCTTGGCTGCTTCGGCCAGTGTCAGTGCCATGGTCTTCGCTCCTTTCTGGGTGATTGGGTGATTAGGTGATTAGGTGACTGGGTGATTGGGTGATTAGGTGATTAGGTGACTGGGTGATTGGGTGACTGGGTGACTGGGTGATTGGGTGACTGGGCGGCCCGCTACGCGGCCTGGCGCGCCAGGGCGTGGGCGATCTTCTCGCCCGGGGAAAGCGCCGATGCGTCGTGCGAACTGCGCGGGGGCGCGCCCGCGGGGATGCTTTTGGCCGCCACCTCGGCCTCGAGGTCTTGCCTGATCCTGGAGACTATGCTGCGCGCGGCTTCGAGGGAGGCATCGATTTCGTCGACGGTCTCCCCTTTGACCAGCTCCTCGGGCACCCCGGGGGCTGCGGCCAGCACCGCGAGCCGGTATCTGGCCACGGCGCCTGCCAGCGAGTCTCTAAGCGCCGCCACCTCTGTGTCCTTGAGGGATGGCCTCTGCTCAAGCTGGGCGGCCTTCCCCTGGGTTTGCTCGGTTGCCGCGTCGTTGTCCCTCTGAGGCTCACTGCCGGTGCCGGCGGGTGTCTGAGGCCTGCTTTGTTCGGCCTGCTCGGCCATGTTTCACCTCCTATCGCTCCGGGCTGTGTTCCCAGCGCAGGGCAATAGTAGAACATTAGTTCTTACACTGTCAATAGGAAAATGTCGCGGTGCTACTTGACAAGGAGGGCGCTATTGCTTAGAGTGGTTACAACGTACAGGTGCGGTGTTGCTCGCTGGGGAGTGGCGGCGATGGAGTACGTGCTTCTGGCGCTGATAGGCTATCTCATCGGAAGTATCCCCTCCGGCTACCTCGCCATGCGCCTGTTCACAGGCCAGGACATCCGGAAGATCGGCACCGGCAACGCCACGGTCACAGCCGTGCTTATGCGTGGCGGGAAGCGCCCGGGCATAGCCGCCCTGCTCATGGAGATGTGTAAGAGCGCTATCTGTGTCCTCGTCGCCCGCGCGATGGTCGGGGAGTCCGCGGCTGTTCTGGTTGTCCTGGTCGCCGCAGTCTTTGGCTGTAGCTGGAGCATCTGGCTCAAAGGCGCGGGCGGGCAGGGGCTGACGATCGGCGTCACGGGGCTGGTGCTTGTCAACGTACTTGTCGTGGCCATCATGGCGGCGTTCTATCTCATCTCCTCCGTGCTCACGAAGAGGTACGTGCTCAGCACTCGCCTCTTCCGCATTTCCATCCCTGTGGTGCTAGGGCTGTGGTACGGTGTGGCGCCGGACCTCTCGTACGGCGTGGTGCCGGGCGCGTCTTACAGCGCCTGGCAGGGCTTCCTCGCCGGTCTCCTCATCATTGCACCCTCTTTCATCAAAGAGCGGGCGGTGGGCGATGACGTTGTTGCCGCGAGAAAGGCAGGCGGCGCCGGCGGCAAGGACGCCTGAGCTTCGCAGATGCTTTACCAACAGGTAGTCTGCGTCCTGCTGGCCGCGATCCTGGTCAACCTGTTGCTGAACCTGCGGTCTCTGAGGAGAGCGGAGGCCGAAGGCGAACTACCCGACCCGCCGCCTCTGATCTCGGTACTCATCCCGGCGCGGAATGAAGAGGTCAACATCGGCGCCTGCCTCGACTCGCTGCGCCGCGAGGACTATCCGCGGTTCGAGGTCCTTGTCCTCGATGACGGCTCGACCGACGGCACCGCCGGGATAGTGGAGAAGGTGGCGGCAGAGGATCGCCGGGTGAGGCTGATCCGGGGGCAGCCCCTCGCTGCGGGCTGGGCGGGCAAGCCCTTCGCCTGTCAGCAGCTTGCCCGGGAAGCACGGGGGGACTGGCTGCTGTTCACGGACGCGGATACCGTGCATGCTCCGTCCGCGCTCCGTCAGGTGCTGCTGGCCGCGGTCGGGTCGCACGCGGCGCTCATTTCGGGCTTCCCCCACCAGCGAACCACCTCTTTCTGGCAGAAGGTGGCGATCCCCGTCATGTTCTACTTCGCGCTGCTGTGCTGGCTGCCCTTGTGGTGGTTCCAGCGCACGCGCCGCGCCGTGCCTTCGGTGGCTATCGGGCAGTTCCTGTTCTTCTCGGCCGAGGCGTATCGCGGCATCGGCGGGCATGAGGCGGTGAAGGCGCGAATACTCGAGGACGTATGGCTGGGCAGAGAGATGGCTCGGCATCACTACAAGCAGTTGACGCTTGACCTGTCGCCGCTGGTCTCCTGCCAGATGTACCGCGGCTTCCGTTCCATGTGGAACGGCATTGCCAGATGGCTGTACTCGCTGGCTTCGATGTCCGTGGCCATGCTGATGGTGGCGATGGTTGTCGCGGTGCTTCTGTTCCTGATGCCCTTCCTGTGGCTCGCCTACGGCCTGTTCCTGGCCCAGCCCGCCCTGGGGTGGGAGGTGCTGGTTGCCCTTCAGGTGGCCATACTTTATGTCGCGCGTTTCCTCGCGGGGCGGCGTTTCTCGCAGCCCGCGTCATCCGCTATTCTCCATCCCCTGGGCATCGCCTTCCTCGTCGTGGCCGCCCTCTACGCCAGCCTGCTGCGGCTCAGGGGCTCGGGCGTCGAATGGAAGGGGCGGGTCTACGATGCTGAGTCACGGGTTGCGTGACAGCCGTGCGCACGGGATTGGGCGAGGCTGTCACTTGTACGAAGATGCCCATTCGAAAGGTCATAGGGCAGGGGCTCCGTCCCCTGCCCGGGGTGGCGGGTGACTTCGCCTTCGTTGTCATCGCGAGGCGCGAAGCGCCGTGGCGATCTCCCTGTCTATAGACCACCGGGAGATTGCTTCGCCTCGTCCTTCGCGGAGCGAAGGACGAGGGTCTCGCAATGACAGGGTCGTTGGGGGCACTTCGCGGTCTAGCGCGGCTCGGCCAGCCTTATCTGCCCCCACAGCCCCAGTTGCTCACCGACTATGATGGCCGCTCCCCTGAGTCCCTCGATAGTCCCGGCGAACTCCAGGGCAGGCGGGATGTCGCCGGCTGAACTTACCCGGTTTCCTATCGCCGTGGCTGCGGCGTCGGCCAGAGCCGTGGAAGCGGAGAAGACGATGACCGCATCGGCCTTGCCGAAGCTCAGGGACGGCCCGATGGACGCCGAGGAGGTGCACACGCCGAGGGGAGTCTCGTCGGGCCGGATGGCGAAGGCGATCTTGCCGGTGAGGGGGGAGTCTCCGGCGTAGACGCCGACGAGCCGTTCCCTCGTTATCTTCAGGAAGATGTCGCCGCCGTTCTCCACCATGACCTCCCGGCATGAGTGGAGGAGCTGTCTGCCCACGCTTTCGGCTATGGCACCGGCCACAGCGGCCATCGGGCCCACGCCCGCCTGACGCGCCGCGTCGGCCATCGACTTCACCAGCGCCGGGGCAGCCCCGTCGACCTCGATGGGAACAAGCGCGACAGGGAAGATGGGGTGGGACTCGATGTACCGCTCCAGGCCGGCACGGCACCGCCGGGTCGCCGCCAGCGCCGTGGACCTGAGATTGCGGTCTGCCCTGATGAGGAGGTCGGTCTCCTTGACTGCTACCGAGAAAGAGACGAGTTCCCTGTCGCTGACCCAGTGCCTGTAGGTCCTCGGCTCATGCATCACCCTCACCCCTTCGACAGGCTCAGGGCAGGCCTGGCCCTCTTCCGTCGAGGGAGAGGAGCTACAGCCGCACTTCCATTGCCCTGACGGGACAGGCTTTGATGCAGAGCTCGCAGGCAATGCACTTCTTGTCCTGGAAAGCAACCCGCCTGGTCGCGCGGTCCACTGTGAAGGCATCAACAGGGCAGATGGTGACGCAGGCGCCGCAGTGGGTACACCTGTCCTCTTCGCGAAACACATCCTTGACGAGCGGCTGGAGCACGACTCCGGATGTGGTGAGGAAACGGACAGCCTCTTCGTAGTTCTTCCTCTTGCCGCTGAGCTCCAGAACGAGAACGCCTTCCTCTCTTGGGGTGACCGAAGCCTTCAGGATATTGAACTGGAGGTCGTAGTCCTTCACCAGGCGATAGATTATCGGCTTGTCAACAAGCGCGTGCGGGAACCGCAGCACAACCTTTCTGGCGACAGTCATGTCTCAGCTCCTTCCGCTCAGCCTTCCTTCGAGAAGGGGCGTTCCTGCAGCGGCTTCAGGACGATGCCCGATTCCACCCCGGGCAGCGGCGCCACCGGCTGCGTCAGATGGAACCTGCCCTTCAGGATCCAATCCTTCAGAGTGTCTGCTATCTCAGCGGCCTTGAAGTAGCTCGAAAGCGAGGCTGTGGGGACATCCTTCCCCTGGACTGCTATCCTGCCGCTCTTAAGCTGAGCATAGGTGACCTCGCCCAGGACGTCGGGCTTCCGCTGGGGGTAGGCCTGGAAGTAGTCCACGACAGGTGCATAGATGTCCTCATCGGTCACGGCGGTGTATGCCAGGATTTCCTCAGAGAGTATGGGTATGGGGACGCCGATGCCGACAGTCAGCGTCGCGCCGTAGCCGATGAAGCTCGTCCCGACGAGCCACTTCGCGCTCATCTGCTTCAGGTCGCCTATCACGGCCAGAGTCCCGGCGCCACGGCGCGGCACACCCTTGTCGGTGCGGAGGGCGCCGGGGTTGTGCTGCGTGCCCTGCCAGGCCACGTAGCCGATGCCTCCCCCGAGGAAGATCCTGGTGCCTATGCCTATAGTCTTATAGTAAGGATCGTTGAACAGCGGGGAAAGCTGCCCTGCCGTCGAGTAGTTGGCGTTGCCCAAGTTCGGCTTGAGCACCCCCATGTAGGTGTAGAGCGTGCGGTCTCCCAGATTGACCGCGACGTTGTAGTTCTGGTAGGCGTTGCGCATGTTGAAGAGAACGGCCTCGTTCATGTCCGCCAGCCTGACCCAGGTCTCGATCTTGCGCCTGGGGTAGCAGTCGGTGCCGTGGGCGGAGATGACGAGACGGACGTCCTTGCCTGCCACCAGTTCCTCGATAACGTGGCCGCCGCCGTAGTTGAAATCGCCGGGGTGAATCCTGTTCCTGGGGTCGTCGTCGGGCAGCGCGGTCGCGCCGAGGAAGACATCTACCGCGGCTACGCCGGTGTAGGCGGGCACGTCATTGAGGGTGACCTGGCCTCCGCCGGCCTTGATGCGCGGCTGGGAATGGCCCAGATTGAAGTAGGCGCCCGAGGAGCACATCGGCCCGAAGGTGCCCGTGGTCACGACGTCGACCTCCTGGGCTGCCCTGGCCACGCCCTTCTTCCGGGCCAGGTCGATGACCTCCTCAGCCGTCACCACGACGGCCTGTCCCCGGGCGATCTTCTCATTGATCTCTGCGATAGTCTTCGTCATCTTGTGCTCCGCTGCGGCAGTGTACTGCGAGCCGCCCCTTCAAGTAGAGCATGTTGCGCCAAACCGTGTGGGTTGTCAACATCTGCGTTCGCGGGAGGCTGTCCACTGTCATTGCGAGCCATCGCCCCGAGCGGAGGGAGGGGCGAGGCGCGGCAATCGCCCGGTCTACGAGGCACCGGGCGAATTCAAAATGCAAAGGGAAAAGTGCAAACTGCAAAAGGCCCCGCACCCTCGTTTTGCACTCTGCACTTCGCTGCACCAGGCGATTGCTTGGTCGTCCGCCAGAGGTGGGCTCCTCGCAAAGACAGCTTACCACCGTGTTGTCTGGGAGGGAATCCCCCTGTATCCCCCTTTGCGAAAGGGGGAAACGAGGGCGACCCGTCCTGTCACTATCGAGGCTAGAAAGCCTCTCCCACAGGGATTGTGGGAGGGCCTTTCCAGGCCCGATCGCCTATCCGTTTCTGCTCCTCCAGCCAGCGTTCCAGCTCGGCGTCCGGGTCTTCGACGCCGAGTTCATCCATCGCGCGGCGCCGCGAATGGATGCCGGCGTTGACCATTATCTCCTCGTCGCGCACCAGCCGCGCCCGGTCCTGGGGCAGCACGGGCCCCCAGACGACGCGGGAGCGGTGGTTGCCGAAGGCTTCCCCGGCCATCTGCTCCAGAATCCTCAGGACCATCTCGTTCCGCCGCCGGTAGACCGAGGTGCGGATGAGCCTCTTGCGCCTCACCTTCTGGAGGAGCGGGTGCAATTCCATCTCCAGGGCAATGCCCGAGAGGCCGCGCTGATTGTCCCCGAAGGCGGTGCGCGGCGATTCGGAGAGGTCGTGGAGCGCGCGGTACAGCAGGTCGATGTAGTCGACATGCAGCTTCACCCCTCCCCCTTGCAGCAGGTCGAGGAGATAGGCCTTGGCCTGCTCCGGTATCTCCCACACCGCCCCTGGCTGAACGGCGATGTCCTGCGCATTCTCGACGTTCTCCAGCACCGCGATGGGGTTCCCCGACAGTTCGAGGATGAGGGAAAGCTGGGAGAGGGCGCGGTTGAGCTCGCGGGCCGGCTCCATGAGGGGCGGGACATCGGAGACGCCCCAGAACTTCTTAGGCTCCCTGAGGTTGGGGAAGACGACAAAGGGGATGAAACCGTAGGGGTTGGCCTTCCTCTCCAGCAGGACATCATCGACCCAGAGCTCGAATCTGCGGTCCGTCCAAACCTCGACGACGGTGGACTGGCGCTTGCCTGTGCCTGGCGCGACCCGCCGGGTTGCGCCTCCGCCGTACAGGAACTGCACCTCCTCGGCTGAAAGCCGGTAGCGGCTGGCGAGCCGCCACACCCGGCTGACGTCGTCTCCGAGCCACCAGACGAATATGCCCTGCACGTCGGGGGCCGATATCCGGATTCGCTTCTGGCGCGGGTCCCAGGTGACCTTGTAGCAGCCGTCGCCGAGGATGGCCGCGTCGAGCTCGGTCTCGAAGTCAAGCTGCTCCAGGTTGTTCCTTTCGTACTCCTTATAGATAGCGTCCTCCGCCCTGCGCGCCCTGTCCCTGTCCTCGGGCGTGACGGGGTCGATGGCGAAACTCAGGCCGCTCATGAGGTAGCTCGTCACCTTGTCCACGAAGACCTTGGCGTAATTGAAGGTGAGGCGCCGTTCCCGAAGGCGGCCCCGCGCCGGCCACTGCAATCCGCTGTAGAAGTCGAGGTTCTGGCGGTAGGCCTTGAGGCGATCGAGGTCCATGCGGGCTATCTGCTGGGGGACGGTCAGGCTGGCGACGTTCGGTTTCGAGGCGATGCTATTCACTTGATGCCCTCCTGATAATGCGTTGCACGGTTCGCTTGCTCACGCCGAAGCTCCGGGCGAGGTCGGCGGCGCTCTTGCCGCCGAGCCTTCGCTCTCTCATCAGGTCGCGGTCTCGCAATCTGGTGGCGGCACGCCTGCCTCCGGGCTGCTCGTCGTAGCGGCACCGGGTCAGGGGACACTCCAGGCAGGACGGAAACAGGCTGCACCCGTCGTCGGAGTAGTCCACGTAGTCGGGCAATCGGTCCGTGGGGGCGACCCGCCGGGTCGCCCCCGCCCCGTCGGCGTCATTGTCTTGACAATGGGCCTTCCTGACCGTTCGCCCTGAGCCTGTCGAAGGGCGACCATCCCGTTCATGGTTCGACAGGCCTGTCCTGAGCGAAGCCGAAGGGCTCACCACGAACGGTATTGTCTCTTTGCAGCACGACGTGGCGCGTGGACTCCTGCTTCCTGAACACGTCAGGAACAGGCTTTCGCAGGAGTGACAAGAGGCCCGATCTTCGCCGGCAGGCGCGGCGCGCGCGCCACTCCGATTACGACTGCGTGCTTTGTCCGTCACGGGGCCTCCTCCCGCTGGCGCCCTCGGGCTGCTCTCGGCGTGTAACGCGCCGCCTCGACCAGCAGGGCCAGGCTGGAGAGGAAGTCGTCGTGGCCCGCGGCAGGGTCGACATAGAAGTTGATGGTCTGGTTCGGCCGGAAGGTGCTCCGGGCCATGCGCATCTGAGACCAGAACTCAGCGGATTCCTCCGACCCGTCTCCGGCGTACATCTTCAGCCGTCCCGAGTTGATCGCGGCCAGGAGGTCGAAGCCCAGCCGTGACTTGGAGGGCTGAGTGAAGACGAAGGGCGTTGCCACGGACTTCCCCAGGGCGCTGGCGAGGAAGCTGGCAACTCCCGCGCCGACGCCCGTAGCATCCACCACGGCCCTCTTGACGCGCCAGACGTTCTTCAGCACGTCCACGAGCTGGGGGTAGAGGGCGGGGTGCGGCCTGCCGGTCCAGCGGTAGTGCTCGACGACCCTGATTCTGGGTGATTGGGGGACTGGGTGATCGGGTGATTCGGGGATTGGGGGATTGGGGGATTGGGG